>JBOGDK010000016.1:0-27596 GCA_050701795.1 Micromonosporaceae bacterium | reverse complement strand
GACGGCTTCGACCAGGATGAGAAGGGGATCTTCCGGGGTGGTGGTCCGCTGATTGCGTGGTTCGCCGACCCCGCCGGGAACGTCCTGTCTGTCCTACAGGACCAGTAGGGTCGCCGGCATGGTGGACAACGCGGTGAACGAAGGCAGCGCGGTGCGGGAGCAGGCCGCGGGGGCGGAGGATTTCGTCAAGCTGGCCGACCCGTACCGGCGGGAGTTGCTGGCGCACTGCTACCGGATGCTCGGTTCGGTGCACGACGCCGAGGATCTGGTGCAGGAGACGTTCCTGCGGGCGTGGCGGGCGTACGACCGGTTCGAGGGACGTTCCTCGTTGCGGACCTGGCTGCACCGGATCGCCACTACTGCCTGCCTCACCGCGTTGGAGGGGCGCAGCCGGCGCCCGCTACCCACCGGGCTGGGAGGGCCCGACCCGGACGGTCCACTGGTGGAGCGCAGTGAGGTGCCGTGGTTGGAGCCGGTGCCGGACGCGATGGTGGGGGCCGAGGCCGGCGACCCGGCCACGGTGGTCACCTCGCGGGAGAGCCTCCGGCTGGCGTTGATCGCGGCGCTGCAACACCTGCCACCCCGGCAGCGGGCGGTACTGATCCTGCGCGACGTCCTGAAGTGGAAGGCCAGCGAGGTGGCCGAGGCGGTGGGGACCACCACGACGGCGGTGAACAGCATCCTGCAGCGGGCCAGAGTGCAGCTGGAGCAGGTGGCGCCATCCGAAGACAAGGTGGCCGAGCCGACAGCTCCTGACCAGCGGGAGCTCCTCGACCGGTACGTCACCGCGTTCGAACAGTACGACGTCAAGGCGATCGTCGAGCTGTTCACCAAGGACGCGGTATGGGAGATGCCGCCGTTCCTGAACTGGGCACTCGGGCCGGACGAGATCGGCCGGCTGATCAAGGACAAGTGCCCCGCGGAGGGGCCCGGGGACCAGCGGCTGGTACGTACCGAGGCCAACGGCCAGCCCGCGTTCGGCCTCTACATGCGGGGCGAGGACGGGGTGCACCGGGCGTTCCAGCTCCAGGTGCTCCAGCTCACCCCGGCGGGTGTCTCGCACGCCGTGGTGTTCTTCGACCTCAGCTTGTTCGCCACGTTCGGTCTGCCGGAGGTGCTTGCGGCCGAGCCACCGCCCACGCCGTGATCCGAGGTGACGATGAGCCACACACGAGCGACGGCCCCGCTACTCGGCGGGGTCGCGCTGCTGGAGCGCGCGATCAACTACACCCTCGGTAGCCTGCGGCTGGTCACCCCGGACGCACTGAGTTACCGCACCCCGTGCCGTGAGTGGGACCTGGATGACCTGCTGGGTCATATGGACGATTCCTTGGCGGCGCTCTGCGAGGCGATCGACCTCGGTCACGTGGCTCTGGACCACCCGACCGATTCCGACCTCGCCGATGTCGGCGTTGACCGGGTCAGGAGCCTGCGGAACCGCGCGTGCCGACTGCTCGGCGCGTGGAACTCCGCCGGTGCCCAGGACGACCTGATCTCGGTCGCCGGTTGTCCGATCACCGCCGGCATCGTCGGCACGGCGGGTGCGGTGGAGGTGGCCGTACACGGCTGGGACGTGGCGCGGGCGTGCGGTGCGGACCGCCCGATCCCGGCGCCGTTGGCTGAGCAGATGCTGGAACTGGTGCCGCTGCTCGTCACCGAGCAGGACCGACCGGGTCGCTTCGCGCCACAGGTGGACGTGTCGCCGGGGGCGGTCGCTGGGGACCGGCTGCTGGCGTTCCTGGGCCGCGACCCCGCGGCCCCGGGCTGAGCGCTCAACTGGACAGGTTCGCGACGAGCCGGTCGAGGAAGACGCCCTGTGCGGGCACGATCTTCTCCCGTGCCGAATCCAGATCCAGCCACGCCGCCCGGTCCAGCTCGGGAAACTGTCGCACCTGCCCTGAGCTCGGCGGCCACTCCAGCTCGAACGTGCCCGGGACCACCCTGGCCACGTCGAGATCCCCTTCGAGCGCCCAGATCGTGACCACCTTGCCGCCGGACTGCCTGGTGTCGCCGAGCGGGAGCGGGGTGCCCGCGGGTGCCGGAAGCCCCAGCTCCTCCTGGAACTCACGGCGGGCGGCGTCCCACGGCGGCTCCTGCGGTTCGTACTCGCCCTTCGGGATCGTCCAGGCGCCGGCGTCACGGCGAGCCCAGTACGGCCCGCCGATGTGGCCGAGCAGCACCTCGGGCTGTGTGCTGGCCATCCGGTACAACAGGATCCCCGCGCTGCGTTTTCCGGTCACGAGATGATTCTGCGGGATCCAGTGACCCGGTGGCACGGCATCGCGCCCAGGCAGCGCGCGTGCCGGCGACAGCACCGTACGACCGCGACGGTGTCAGGGGTCCGGGATAGCGTCTGAGCCCATGACGGTTCTCGGTGCGGTCTCGCTGCCCCAACTGCCCCCCGAACAACTGCGCGACCTGGCCCGGCTTGCCGATGACGTGGGGCTGGAGGAGCTGTGGTTGTGGGAGGACTGCTTCTGGACCAGCGGGGTCGCCAGCGCCGCGGCGGTACTCGCCTCCACGGCACGGGTACGGGTCGGCGTCGGGCTGCTACCGGTGCCGCTGCGCAATGTCGCCGTGACCGCGATGGAGCTGGCCACGCTGTACCGGTTGTTCGGCGACCGGGTCGACGTCGGGGTCGGGCACGGCGTACAGGACTGGATGGCGCAGGTCGGCGCCCGGGTCGACTCGCCGTTGACATTGCTCGCCGAACACCTCACCGCGTTGCGGGCGCTGCTCCGAGGTGAACAGGTGACCGTTGCCGGCCGGTACGTACAGCTCGACGCCGTGGCCCTGGACTGGCCGCCCGTCACGGCACCCACGGTGTACGCCGGTGCCACCGGGCCGCGTTCGCTGCGGCTGGCCGGCGAGGTCGCGGACGGCACCATCCTGACCGCCAGCACCTCCCCGGACGGGGTGCGCGAGGCCCGCCGGCTGCTGGATCAGGGCCGGGAGGCGGCTGCCCGCACCGAGCGGCACCCGGTGGTCGTCTACCTTCTCGCGGCGACCGGGCCGGGTGCCGTCGAGCGGGTCGCCGCCGAACAGCGGAGCCACCCCGGTGGCCCGGTGCCGGACACCGGTGTCGCGGGGGACGCGGACACGGTCGCGGAGGCGGTGCGACGCTGGGCCGAAGCCGGCGCCGACACCGTGGTGCTGCAGCCCACCGTCGACGACCCGGATCCCGCGGGCTTCGTACGGTTCGTCGCCGAGCAGGTACGGCCGCTCGTCGGCTGAACGGCGTACCGAGGTCTTACGGTCCGCGTACCGCCGCCGGCGATGCGCTGACCAGGCGCCGGACGGGGATTAGCGTCGGATGGATGCGAATCCTGATCACTGGCGGGGCCGGGTTCATCGGCTCACACGTCGTGGAGAGCCTGACCACCGCCGGCTACGGGGTACGGGTGTTGGACTGCCTGCACCCCGCCGCCCATGGCGATGAACGGCGGTGGCCGTCCTACCTCGACGGCGTCGAGACCGTACGGGGAGACCTACGGGACGCCGCCGCGGTGCGCGAGGCCGTGCGGGGAGTGGACGCGGTGGTGCACCAGGCCGCGATGGTGGGTCTCGGTGTGGACGCGTACGACCTGCCGGAGTACGTCGCCTGCAACGACCTGGGGACCGCCGTGCTGCTCGCAGAGATGGCCCGCACCGGGGTGCACCGGCTCGTGGTGGCGAGCTCCATGGTGGTCTACGGCGAAGGCCGGTACGAGTGCCCCGCCCACGGCGCCGTACGGCCTGGCCCGCGCCACGTCGACGACCTCTCGGCGGGACGGTTCGAGCCGCCGTGCCCTCGTTGCGGAGCCCCGCTGCGCCCCGGTCTGGTAACCGAGGAGGCGCCACTGGATCCCAGGAACGGGTACGCCGCGAGCAAGGTCGCCACCGAGCATCTGGCGTCGAGTTGGGTACGGATCACCGGTGGAGCCGCGGTCGGGCTCCGCTACCACAACGTGTACGGGCCCCGGATGCCTCGGGACACGCCGTACTCGGGGGTGGCGGCGATCTTCCGGTCCAGACTGGAGGCCGGTGAACCACCGCTGGTGTTCGAGGACGGCGGGCAGCGGCGGGACTTCGTGCACGTCCGGGACGTCGCCGCGGCCAACCTCGCGGCCCTGCGCGCCACCGAAGCCACGGTGGCACCCGGCGGGAACCTGGCCGGTGCGGGTGGCCGGTTCACGACGTACAACATCGCTTCGGGCCAACCGCGCACGGTGGGCGAGATGGCTGAAGCACTCGCCGGGGCGTTCGGCGGTCCCCGCCCGGTCGTGACCGGGGACTACCGGTTGGGCGACGTACGACATGTCGTCGCCTCGCCGCAACGGGCCGCCGACGAGCTCGGCTTCCGCGCCCAGGTGTCGTTCGGCGACGGGATGCGCGAGTTCGCCACCGTACCGTTGCGGGCGTGACGGTGGGGCCTCAGTGACGGTGGTGCCTCACCAGCTCAACCGCAGCAGGGCCTCGAGTGTCAGCGTCGCGATCAGCTGGGCGGCCAGCCAGCCACGGCCGGTACGTGCCGGCAGCAGCGCGGCCGCGGGAATCAGCCAGACCGCGAACGGCAGGTAGATCCGCTCCACCTCACCGGTGGTGAGTCCTGACACCCCGGCGAGCCCGATCGCGAGCAACCCCGCGGCGGGAAGCACCAGCCACGCCGTCCCGGTCCGGACGAGCTGGCCGGTCCCGGCGCCACTGTCGGCGCGCACGGTCTCGCCGGCACCGGCGGCTGGCACGGAGACACTGTCGGCGCCCGCGAGGTTGCCGGCCCTGCCGGCGGTGGCCGCACGCGCTGCGATGGTGCCGCCACGCCAGTGCCGCGCCAGCAGCGGCAGCCCCGACACGACCGCCGGCCCGACCGCGATCGCGAGGGCCGCCAGGTTGGCGAACCAGAAGTACGGCTGCGGGCGGTCCCGCCACGCCGCGCCGAGATGCACCCGTTCCACAGTGAGCGCCAGCCCGTCCCACCAGAGGAAGCCGGCGGCGGCGAAGCCGGCCACCACCGCGGCGACTCCGAGACCACCGATCACCAGCGGCCGGAACCGGCGCTGGACCGCCACCACCGCGATCGCCAACGGACCGAGCAGGGTGAGCCCGTACGACAGGAAGAGCGTGACCCCGAGCGCGAGGCCACCCGCTACCGCCAGCCCGTCGGATCCGGGACCACGGCGGCGCGCGGCGTGGGCGAGGGCGCAGATCCCGGCGGCCGACACCCCGGTGAACAGTGCGTCGGCGCTGACCGCGATCCACAGCGCCGCCGGCGCGAACACCAGGAACGGGGCGGCTCGGCGGGACAGCGACTCGGTGCCGAGCAACCGTACGGTCGACAGCACCGCGGGCACCGCCACCGCACCGATCAGCACGCACACCACGCCCGGCCACACCCCGCCGCCGAGGCCGATCCGGTCGAGCACCACGAACGTCCCGAACGCACCGGGAGGGTGCCCGCCGACGTGGGCGACCCACCGGGGCTCACCCACGATGTGGTCGGCGAACGTCGGCAGGAAGCCCCCGAGGTCGGTGACCCGGTCCAGGTCGCTTGGGTACTCGTGGCGGGACGCCAGCGGCCGGGTCAGGCCGGCGACGCCGTCGGAGACCGCGAGCGCGATCGTCCACGCCACCGCCGCCAGGTACGCCGCCGCCAGCAGCCGACCCCAGCGCAGCGACGCCGCGAGCCGCGGGGCGTACCACAATCCGAGCCCGGCGACGATGACGGCGACGAACAGCGGAGGCCCGGTGTCCGCCGGGCGCCAGAAGCCGTGCAGCGGCCATGCGTCACCGAGGTGAAGGTCGAAGCCGGCGCCGGTGAGCACGGTGCCGGCGACCCGGCAACCAGCCACCAACCCGGTGGCCACGGCCAGCCCCGCCCAGCTCGCCGGCGGGACGACGAGCCCCGAGGTCGGTGGCGGCGCGGCAGCGGTGTCCGATGTCGTCACGGCTGCCGTCACCGCACCGGGATCGGGGCTGCTGCTCACCTGGCGAGCGTATGGCCGCGCACCACCGTGTAGGCCCGACGTTCGCGCTTCGTAAGGGATGTTCGGCCGGTCGGGTGCCTAACGTGCGAATCATGATCGATGTCGTACTTCCGTGCCTCAACGAGGCCGCCTCGTTGCCGTGGCTGCTGTCCCGGATGCCGGACGGCTACCGCCCGATCGTCGTGGACAACGGCTCCACCGACGGCTCACCGGAGGTGGCACAGCGGCTCGGTGGACACCTGGTGTACGCGCCACGCAGAGGGTTCGGTGCCGCGGCGCACGCCGGCCTGCTGGCCGCCACGGCGGAGCTGGTCTGTTTCCTGGATGCGGACGGCTCGTTCGATCCGGCGCAACTGCCACGGGTCGCCGACCCGGTACGTGCCGGTCAGGCGGATCTGGTGCTGGGTCGGCGCCGACCCACCAGCCGGGGAGCGTGGCCGTGGCACGCCCGCGCCGGCAACGCGGTGCTGGCCCGGCAACTGCGGCGCCACGGTGTGGTGGTACGCGACCTGGGCCCGATGCGGGCCGCGCGACGGGAAGCCCTCCTGGGGCTCGCACTGGCGGACCGCCGATTCGGATACCCGCTCGAGATGGTGGTCAAGGCCGCCGCGCAGCACTGGCGGATCAGTGAGGTGGACGTGGACTACCTGCCGCGTACCACCGGGTCCCGCTCCAAGGTGACCGGCACGGTGCTCGGCACGGTACGGACGGTGCGGGACATGTCCCGGGTGCTGGCGCGATGACCCAGCTGCTGGTGATCGCGAAGCAGCCCGTGGCGGGTCGGGTGAAGACGAGGCTCTGCCCACCGTGCACCCCGTCACAGGCGGCGGGGGTGGCCGACGCGGCGTTGCAGGACACACTCCGCACCGTCGCACGGGCTCCCGCCAGGCGTCGGGTGCTGCTGCTCGACGGCGCCGCCCCGCGACCCGCCGGGTTTACGGTGCTGCCGCAGCGGGGTGACGGGCTGGCGTCCCGGCTGCGCCACGGTTTCGGTGACAGTGCGCTGCCCGGGCAGGCGTCACTGCTGATCGGAATGGACACTCCGCAGGTCACACCGCGGGTGCTGCTCGACGCGGTGAACCTGTTGGGTACGGCGGACGCGGTGCTCGGGATGGCGTACGACGGCGGCTGGTGGGCGTTGGGTCTGCGCCGGCCTGAGTACGCCGAGGTGCTGGCCGGCGTACCGATGTCCACCTCGGAGACCGGTCGGCTGACCGCTGAGGCGTTGCTCCGCCGCGGACTCACGGTGGCCCCGCTCCCGGTGCTGCGGGACGTGGACAGCGCCGCCGACGCCCATCTGGTCGCCTCGGAGTGTTCCGGCGGACGGTTCTCCGACACGGTGCGGCGACTGGTGCCGGAGGTGGTGGCGTGACCGCGGCGTACCCGGACCTGGTTGTCGTTTCCGCCGGTTCCGGACCGGCGTCCGGGACCCGCGGCCCCGTCGCCGAGGTCCCTCATCCGGCGGTTCCCCTGCAGGTGTACGAGGCGGCGCTGCACCGGGCGAGCGGTGGCGCTCCCGCGGCACTGCGCTTCGTCACCGACTGCGGCGTCACCCGTACCGTCGACGTGGCCCGATGGTGCGCCGACGCCGTACCGGGGGATGCCGGGATTCTGGACCGGTGCGGTGGACCGACCCTCGACGTGGGCTGCGGACCGGGCCGGTTGGCGGCGGCGCTGCTCCGCCGCGGCGTACTCGCCCTCGGCGTGGACATCTCCGAGGCGGCGGTCCGGCTCGCCCAGCTCAGGGGTGCTCTCGCCGTCCGCCGGGACGTCTTCGGCCAACTCCCAGGGGAGCGGCGCTGGGAGCACCTTGTGCTCGCCGACGGCAACATCGGGATCGGCGGCGACCCGGTACGGCTGCTGCGCCGGTGCCGTGCCCTGCTGGCCGGGTACGGCACGGTGCTGGTGGAGACCGAACCCGCCGGCACCGCCGCATCGCGTCCGGTGCGGCTGCGGCTGTGCGACTCCGACCGCAGCAGTGAGCCTTTCGACTGGGCGTTCGTCGCCGCGGACGCCGTACCCGGGTACGCAGCCATGGCGGGCCTGCGGGTGACGGAGTCATGGACGGAGGCGGGGAGATGGTTCAGCGTGCTCGTCGTCGCGTGAGCCGCCCGGTGGCACGAACCTGGCAAGCCGCCGTGGTGGCTGTGCGCCGGCCGTTTCCGACGCCGCCGGCGTGGTTGCGCCGGGGTCCCTTCCGGGAGGGCGCGTGGCGGTCGTCGCTGCGTACCGAGCGGCTCACCGCGCAACTCGGGGTGGCGCTCGGGATCGCGGTCGGGATCTGCTTCGTCACCGGGTTGATCAGCCACGAGGTGCAGCACCCGATGTGGTTCGGGTGGCCGTCCCGGCCGGTCAGCCTGTACCGGATCACCCAGGGCCTGCACGTCGCCAGCGGCCTGGCGGCCGTGCCGCTGCTACTGGCCAAGTTGGCCTCGGCGTACCACTGGTTGTTCCAGTGGCCACCGGTCCGCGACCTGGCCCACGCGGTGGAACGGGTCACCGTCGGCGTACTGGTGGGTTCGGTGGTGTTTCAGCTGGTCACCGGGGTGCTGAACATCTCTTTGTGGTACGGCGCGATGCCGTTCTTCTTCACCGTGGCCCACTACTGGACGGCCTGGATCGCGGTCGGCGCCATAGTGATCCACATCGGAGTGAAGCTGCCGGTGATCCGGCGGGCTCTGGTACGCCGTGACCCGCGCGGCGCCGGCTCGCACAACACCGGCCCGCGGGACGCCGGGCGCAGGGGCGTCCTGGTCGGGGCCGCGGCGGCGGTCGGCGTGGTCACCCTGGCAACGGTCGGCCAGACGGTACGTCCGCTTTCCCACCTGAGTGTGCTGGCGCCCCGCCGTCCCGACATCGGTCCGCAGCGGCTGCCGGTGAACAAGACAGCGGTGTCGGCCGACGTGGTGGACGCGGCGCGGGACCCCGGGTACCGGCTGGTGCTGCGAGGCCCGGCCGGCGTACGGGCGATGTCGGTGGCGGACCTGGAGGCGATGCCGCAGCACACCGTACGGCTCCCGATCGCCTGCGTGGAGGGGTGGAGCGCTGACGCCGAGTGGACCGGCGTACGGCTGGCGGATCTGCTCGACCTGGTCGGTACGCTGCCTGAGGCGGTGATCCACGTCGAGTCGTTGCAGCGGCGGGGCGGTTACCGCGCGTCGGAGATCGGCCCGCCGCACAGCCGGGATCCGCTCACCCTGGTGGCGCTGCGTCTGGCCGGCGAGCCGCTGCACCTCGACCACGGCTACCCGTGCCGGCTGATCGCCCCGAACCGGCCGGGTGTGCTGCAGACCAAGTGGCTGGCTCGAATCACGGCAGGGGTACCCGAATGAACCGACTCCGGATCCTGTTGTGCGTCGCCGGTACCGGGTTGGTCGGCTACGGCGGGTACGGCGTGTTCACCGACGAGCGGGGCCCGGACGCGGTGCGCTACGCCGGGTTCGTCGCGGCGGGGCTGCTCGGCCACGATCTCGTGGTCGCGCCGGTCGGACTGTTGATCGGTGGGCTGGTCGCGAGGTGGTCCCGGCCCGGGTTGCGGGGGCCGCTGGCGGGTGGCCTGTTCGTCAGTGTCGCCGTCACGCTGATCGCGCTGCCGCTGGCCCTGGGGTACGGCGCACGCCCGGACGATCCCTCGGCGCTGCCGCTGAACTATGGACGTGGCCTTCTGCTCACCCTGGCCGGTGTCTGGATCGCGGTCGCGGTAACGGCGGGCCTTCGGGTGGCACGACGCCGTCCGCGGGACTCTGCGGCAGCGCTGCGCCACCACCCCGACGTAGGGCCTGACACCGGTAGCGTGCCCTGACCTGGCGCACGCCGTAGATCATCCGGACTGTCAACGAGAGTCAGAAGATAGCCCGCCTTGGTCAGTATCTAGACCTACGGGCGGGAACACGTGCCTCAGAATGCGGGTGGCGCAGAGCCCGGTCACGAGGGACGATCGCCGCGTGAGCGCGTCGAACCCAGGGTTGCCGGTCTACGTGATTGACGGCGCAACGTTCGATGACTTCGGCGGCTTTTCCCGCGAGTTTTCGAAGTTGCTCGACGGCTGGCAGTGGAACGGCAACCTTGACGCGTTCAATGACATCATGCGTGGCGGGTTTGGGACTCCAGACGGCGGATGGGTGTTTCGATGGTTGAACTCCGATCGGTCGCGCCGAGTGCTCGGCCACGAGGCAGCAGTTCAACGGCTCGAGGCGATCCTTCCCAAGATCCATCCGACGAACCGCGACAAGTTCGAGCGCAGGCTTGCGGCTGCACGCAGGTCCGAAGGCCCGACGTTGTTCGACCAGATCGTCGAGATCATCCGTGAACACGGACCAGGAGGAGGCGAGGCCGAGGATGGAGTCGTCCTCGACCTCGCCTGAGGAGGTCGCGCTAGGTCACCAGCGGCGGGCGCGCCACTCTGGCAGTGCTGACCGTTCGGCGCCGAGCGTGGAGTCGTTGCCGTGACCCGGGTAGAACCAGGTGTCGTCCGGCAGCCGATCGAAGATCTTGCGTTCCACATCGTCGATCAGGGAGGCGAAGCGGTCGGCGTCTCCTTCGGTGTTGCCGACGCCACCGGGGAACAGCGAGTCGCCGGTGAACAGGTGCGGCGTACCACCCGGGTCCTGGTGCAGCAGCGCGATGGAGCCGGGCGTGTGGCCGACCAGGTGGATCACTTCCACCGCCGCCGACCCGACGGTGATCCGGTCGCCGTCGTTCACGGCCACGGAGTCAACCGGAAGCGCCGGGGCGTCCAGTTGATGCGCGACGGACTGTGCCCCGGTCGACTTGACCACCTCGGCGAGAGCCTGCCAGTGGTCCTGGTGCCGGTGGGTGGTGACCACCGTGGCCAGTCCCGCGTCGCCGACGAGCTTGAGAAGCCGGTCGGCGTCGTTGGCCGCGTCGACCAGCAGTTGCTCCCCGGTAGACCGGCACCGCAGCAGGTACGCGTTGTTGTCCATCGGGCCCACCGACATCTTGGTGACGGTCAGGTCGGACAGCTCGCGGAGCTGCGGCGGTCCGCCAGCGGTGACTTTCCCGGAGTACGCCATGGCCCCGAGGCTAATGCTCCCCGGGGACCGTCACGTCACCGGTCGGGGCCGGGAGCGCCGGTCCCGGGTATGCCAGGCCCGCTCAGCGCCAGGCAGGCAGCACCGGCATCGGTCCAGGAGGCGTCACGGTGAGAGCCGCTCCGTCGGTACGTCCGATCAGCCAGGCCGCGAGATCGGGTGCGGTACCGGAAACCGTCACCACCGGCTCGCCCGCACCGATCGAGGCGTCCAGGTCGGAGCAGCGCAGCCGTACCGGCGGGGCGTCGGTACGTTCCGCGAAGTCCTCGACCAGCTCGGGCAGCAAGCGGGACACGAAGTCATCTGGCCAGTCCGCCGAGGTGTAGCCGGCGCCCAGGTCGACGTGGTGGATCTCGACTTCCCGTAGTCGCGCCCACGGCAGCGCGTGGGCCCGGATCTCGCCGCCGCCGCGCTTGCGTACGGCCACGTCCCAGGCTTCGGATGGCAGGGCGACGGCGGCGGAGGCGAACCGCTCGGCGGATGCCCGCAGGTCCGCGATCTGCTCGGCGACCGGACGAGGCGCCCCGGTCTCGATGTCGGCGTCGCGCACCTGCTGGCTGACGTACTGGGGGGTCTCGACACCCGTACCGGCCCAGGTCAGCAGGTTCACCAGGCTGTCGGCGTTGCGGGCGATGTGGGCCAGTACGTGTCCCCGGCTCCATCCCGGCAACAGCGAGTCCGCGGCCAGGTCGGCATCGGAGAGCCCACGACAGGTGGCCAACACGCGGTCGGTGGCGCGGGCGACGTCGTCGAGTACGGCGGTGGGCTGGGTCATGAGGTACACGCTAGTGCGGCGCACCGTACGGCTGGCCAGTCGAAATTGGCTACCCGCGCGGGGTTACCGCGACGTACGGTTGCCGCGACGCGTCGAGCACTCGCATGAAGGAGGTGGTGGAGATCGTGAGCGCCTCTAGGACGATGACTGTCACCAGGGTGCGGGTGTCCCGCCGGTAGCAATCCCGGGCACCCCGCTCACCAGCGGGAAGGGTCCCCTCTCAGCGATGTCACACGTACTCGCGTCCCTCGGTTGGGACGCCGGATTCGATGACCTGTACGCGCCGTACCGCCAGACCGACTGCCGGCCGGGCCGGGTGGCGCGGGTCGACCGCGGTGTCTGCACCGTGCTCACTGTTGACGGTGTGGTGCGGGCCGGGCTCGCCGGCAGCATGCTCACCGCCGCCGCGGCCGACCCGGTGGCGCTGCCGTGTGCCGGCGACTGGGTGGCGGTACGGTCCTGGCCCGACCGCCGGCTCACCGTGGAGGCAGTGCTGCCCCGGCGTACCGCGGTGGTACGCACCGGGGCCGGCAGAGACTCCCACGGCCAGGTGCTCGCGGCCAATCTCGACACCGCCGCCGTGGTGGAACCGCTGGATCCGGAGCCGGATCTGGGTCGCCTGGAACGGCTCCTCGCGCTGGCCTGGGACTCGGGCGCCGCGCCGCTGGTGGTGCTCACCAAGGCCGACATGGTGCCGGATCCGTACGCCGTGGCCGAACAGGTCGCCACCGGGGCTCCGGGGGTCCCGGTGCACACCGTGAGCGGCAAGCGGGGGACCGGGCTCGCGCCGTTGCGTCCGCTGGTGGCGGCGGGGCGCACGATGGGCCTGCTCGGCGCCTCCGGAGCCGGGAAGTCGACCCTGGTCAACGCACTGGCGGGCACCACCGTGATGGTGATCCGGCGGTTGCGTGCGGACGGTCGTGGCCGGCACACCACGACGTACCGGGCGCTGGTGCCGATTCCGGACGGCGGAACGGTGCTGGACACCCCCGGGCTGCGTTCGGTGGGGCTGCTCGACGGGGCCGCCGGCCTGGACCTGGCATTCGCCGACATCGACCTGCTGGCAGAGGCGTGCCGGTTCTCCGACTGCGAGCACGACCGGGAGCCGGACTGCGCGGTGCAGGCCGCCATCGACGCCGGGGAGTTGCCCGAACGCAGGCTGGACAGCTGGCGGAAGCTGCAGCGGGAGCTGGCCTGGCAGGCCCGTCGCCGCCAGGCCCGGCTCACCGTTGACGCGCGCAACCGGCAGCGGAAGCGCTCGCCCCGCCGGATTCCCCGGCTGCCGGAAACCGGCGGCTGACCCGCGGATCGGAGAAAATGTCAGAGGGCGGGGATACAGTTGCCCCTCGGTGGATTGACGTATCCGACCCCTTCGCAAAAGCGACGAAATCACCCTGTGATCTCGTCGGCGGCGGGGTCGCTTGACACGACGTAGAGCAGGGGACAGTGGCCGATCGACTCGTCGTACGCGGCGCGCGCGAGCACAACTTGCGTGACGTCAACCTCGACCTCCCGCGGGATTCACTGATCGTCTTCACCGGGCTGTCGGGCTCCGGTAAGTCGAGCCTGGCGTTCGACACCATCTTCGCCGAGGGACAGCGGCGGTACGTGGAGTCGCTGTCGGCGTACGCCCGGCAGTTCCTCGGCCAGATGGACAAACCGGATGTCGACTTCATCGAGGGGCTGTCCCCGGCGGTGTCGATCGACCAGAAGTCGACCTCCCGCAACCCGCGATCGACGGTCGGCACGATCACCGAGGTGTACGACTACCTCCGGCTGCTGTTCGCCCGGATCGGTGAGCCACACTGCCCCAACTGTGGCCGCCCGATCACCCGGCAGACCCCGCAGCAGATCGTCGACCGGGTGCTCGCGATGTCCGAGGGCAGCCGGTTCCAGGTGCTCGCCCCCGTGGTGCGCGGCCGCAAAGGCGAGTATGTCGACCTGTTCCACGAGCTGCAGACCAAGGGGTTCGCCCGGGTCCGGGTCGACGGTGAGGTGCACCCGCTGACCGAGCCGCCGAAGCTGGTCAAGCACAAGAAGCACGCCATCGAAGTGGTGGTGGACCGGCTGTCGGTCAAGCCGAGCGCGAAGCAACGGCTCACCGACTCGATCGAGACCGCGCTCGGGCTCGCCGGCGGCATCGTGGTGCTCGACTTCGTCGACCTGCCCGCCGATGACGAACACCGGGAACGGATGTTCTCCGAGCACCTCGCATGTCCGGACTGCGAGTTGTCGTACGAGGCCCTGGAGCCGCGGTCGTTCTCGTTCAACTCGCCGTACGGTGCCTGCGCCACGTGCACCGGCATCGGCACCCGTAAGGAGGTCGACCCGGAGCTGCTGGTACCGGATCCGGAGCGGACCCTGACGGAGGGCGCGATCCAGCCGTGGGCCTCCAAACACCACCTTGAGTATTTCCTGCGGCTGCTGAAGGGGCTGGGGGACAGCCTCGGATTCGACACCACGACGCCGTGGCGGAAGCTGCCGGCACGTGCCCAGAAAGCGATCATGCACGGCTCAGAAACTGAGGTGCACGTGCATTACCGCAACATGCACGGCCGGGAGCGCTCCTATTACGCGACCTTCGAGGGCGTCGTGCCGTGGATCGAGCGGCGACATGCCGAGACCGACTCCGAGTGGAGCCGGGACAAGTACGAGGGCTACATGCGCGACGTCGCCTGTCCGGCCTGTGGCGGATCCCGACTCAAGCCCGAGGTGCTCGCGGTGACGCTCGGCGGCCGGAACATCGCCGAGGTGTGTGCCCTGGCGATCGGCGACTGCGCGGGGCTGCTCGCGGAAATGAAGCTGGACGAGCGGCAGCGCATGATCGCCGAGCGGGTGCTGAAGGAGATCGGAGCCAGGCTGCGGTTCCTGGTCGACGTGGGGTTGGATTACCTGTCGTTGGACCGCCCCTCAGGCTCGCTCTCCGGCGGCGAGGCGCAGCGGATCCGGCTCGCCACCCAGATCGGTTCTGGTCTGGTAGGTGTGCTGTACGTGCTGGACGAGCCCTCGATCGGGCTGCACCAGCGGGACAACCACCGGTTGATCGAGACCCTGGTGCGGCTCCGCGACATGGGCAACACCCTGATCGTGGTGGAGCACGACGAGGACACCATCCGTACCGCGGACTGGGTGGTGGACATCGGGCCTGGCGCGGGTGAGCACGGTGGCAAGATCGTCCATGCCGGTACGGTCGACGACCTGCTGACCAACCCGGAGTCGGTCACCGGGGCGTATCTGTCCAGGCGCAGGGAGATCCCCACTCCGCCGATCCGCCGTCCCCAGACCACCGGTGCGGAGCTGGTGGTGCAGGGGGCGCGGGAGCACAACCTGCGCAACGTCGACGTGACGTTCCCGCTCAGCCAGCTGATCGCCGTCACCGGCGTCTCCGGGTCCGGTAAGTCGACTCTGGTCAACGACATCCTGTACACCGTGCTGGCGAACCAGATCAACGGCGCCCGGATGGTGCCCGGCCGGCATACCCGGATCGCCGGGCTGGACCGTGTCGACAAGGTGGTCGGAGTGGATCAGTCGCCGATCGGGCGTACCCCGCGGTCCAACCCCGCCACGTACACGGGAGTGTTCGATCACGTCCGGAAGCTGTTCGCGGCGACCACTGAGGCGAAGATCCGGGGCTATCAGCCGGGTCGGTTCTCGTTCAACGTGAAGGGTGGCCGCTGCGAGGCGTGCGCCGGGGACGGCACGATCAAGATCGAGATGCAGTTCCTGCCCGACGTGTACGTCCCCTGCGAGGTGTGTCATGGCGCCCGGTACAACCGGGAGACCCTCGAAGTGCACTACAAGGGCAAGACCATCTCCGAGGTGTTGGACATGCCGATCGAGGAGGCTGCGGGTTTCTTCGAGCCGATCCCGGCGATCCACCGGCACCTGAAGACGCTGGTGGACGTGGGCCTGGGGTATGTACGGCTCGGCCAGCCGGCGCCCACCCTCTCCGGTGGCGAGGCACAACGCGTGAAGCTCGCCAGCGAGTTGCAGAAGCGCTCCACCGGCCGGACGGTGTACGTGCTCGACGAGCCCACCACCGGGCTGCATTTCGAGGACATCCGCAAGTTGCTGGGGGTGTTGAGTCGGTTGGTCGACGCCGGCAACACCGTGATCACGATCGAGCACAACCTCGACGTGATCAAGACCGCCGACTGGGTGATCGACCTGGGTCCCGAGGGTGGCCACGGTGGCGGCACCGTGGTCGCCGCCGGCACCCCTGAAGAGGTGGCTGACGTCGCGTCCAGCCACACCGGGCGTTTCCTGCGGAGAGTGCTCGAGCTCGACGGTGACCCGGCCGGCAACAGCCAGGCCGTGGCACGCGCGAAGAAGGCCAACGGCAAGCCACGCTCCCCAAAGAAACGGGTCGCCGCGGCTTCTCGTTGAACCGTCTGTCCAGTCTCGTCGTATTTCTACAGTAGGCGCGGCGCCACGGCGTCCCGCTGACGGTTTGTGGTGAGCGATGGCGGGCAGTGAGCCAACGATTCACCGCTACCGGCGAGGATTGCGACGACGAGGGAGGTCAGAAGATGACTGGGGCTAACCGGCGGACGGTGTTGCTGGGCGCAGGTGCGGCGGGGGTCACGGCCGCGGTCGCCGCCTGCGGTGGCGAAAGCGAAGACGGGGGCGGAGGGCCCTACGGCGGCGACAAGCCGGAGAAGACCACCCCGGGGAAGAGCCCGACCGGCGGTGACGGCGGTGCTCTGGCGAAGGTCGCTGACGTACCGGTGGGCGGTGGTCTGGTGCTCGCCGAGCAGAAGGTGGTGCTGACACAGCCGACCAAGGGCAAGATCATGGGTTTCAGCGGAGTATGCACGCACAAGGGGTGCGCGCTCGCCGACGTCGCGGACGGCACGATCAACTGCAAGTGTCACGGGAGCAAGTTCGACCCCGCGGACGGGTCGGTGAAGACCGGGCCAGCGACCAAGCCGCTGCCGGCCGTCGAGGTGACGGTGGAAGGCGAGGAGGTCTTCAAGGCGTAATCGCAAGGACGTCCTTGGGGATGCTGGAGGGCCACCGGGCAGCCGGTGGCCCTCCAGCGTCTTACCGCGGTGGGCTACGGGACGCCGCAGAGCCGAAGGGTCGCCGTCACCGCGGCGGCGAGTACCACCACCAGAATGAACGGCCAGCGCCTGACCGCGGCCAGGGCGCCTACGGCGACCCCCGTCACCCGAGCCCAACCGCCGAACTCATCCGCCTCGTACAGAGTCGCGGTGGCGATCAGGGCGGCGAGCAGCGCCACGGTGGGCAGCGTCAGCCACCGCTGGGTGTCGTCTGATATCGAGATCCGGTCCCGTAGCAGTACGCCGCTGACGCGGAACGCGTACGTGGCCACTGCCAGCACCAGTACGGCGATCAGTGTCATGTGCAGGCCCCCTCCGGGGACGATGTGGCGGGGTCTGTGCCGGGTTCGGGGCCAGTGGCGGGGTCCGCACCGGGCTCGCGATCAGGGACGGAGCGGGCGGGCTGGGAACGGCGTACCAGCGCAACGATCGGGACCGCCGCGACCGCGAGCAGCACCGGTACGCCAGCCGGCAGCACCGGGGTGGCAGCGACTGCCAGGACGGCGCCCACAACGGCGACCGTCCGGGTGCTGCGATCCCGTACGGCGGGCAGCAGCAGCGCGAGCATCGCGGCCGGGAACGCCGCGTCCAGCCCGAACGTGGCGGGGTCGCCGATCCGGTTGCCGGCCACCGCACCGGCCAGCACACCGGCGTTCCAACTCACGAACAGCGCCACGCCACAGGCCCAGTACGCCACTTTCCGGCGTCGTGAATCCCCCTCGGCGAGGGCGAACGCGACGCTCTCGTCGATCATCAGGTGGCTGCCGACCAGGCGGGTGAGCCACCGCCGGCCCAGCACATCGCCGATCGCGATACCGAAGGGCAGGTGACGTGCGTTCAGCAGGATTCCGGCGACCGCCGCGAACAGGGCGCCACCTCCGGAAGCGACCACCGCGACCGCGGCGAACTGGGCGCCCCCCGCGAACACCAGGAGGGACATCACCACCGAGAGCCATACCGGGATCCCGGCGGCGGTCGCGATCGCGCCGAAGGACACCCCGACGAGCAAGGCGGCGGGAGCCAGTGCCGCCACCTTGCGGAGCAGGTCGGGGTCCAGTGTTCGTAATATCGAACGCATAGACTTCTATGCTGAACAGTGCACGGGTGTTCGTCAACCCGAACGATCGGCTCGTACAGCGAACGTATTGGAGGTCACATGGACCCGGTCGGCTCACCCCGGGCGGTGATCGCGGCGGCGCTGCGCCGAGAGCGGGAACGCGTCGGAGTCTCGCTGTCCGAGCTCGCGAAACGGGCGAAGATCGCGAAGTCCACGCTGTCGCAACTGGAGGCCGGAGCCGGCAATCCGAGCGTGGAGACCTTGTGGGCACTCGGGGTGGCGCTCGGCGTACCGTTCAGCCGGCTGGTGGATCCGCCGACCAACGGGGTACACGTACTCCGCGCCGGCGAGGGGATCAGCGTCCCGTCCGAGCACGCCAACTTCACCGCCATGCTGCTGTCGTCCTGCCCGCCGGGTGCCCGCCGGGACGTGTACGTCATCACGATGGAACCCGGCTCCACCAGACAGGCCGAGCCGCACATCCCCGGCAGCCTGGAGCACCTGGTGGTGATATCCGGTCGGGTCCGGACCGGCCCGACGGACGGGTTGATCGAGCTCGGCCCCGGGGATTACGCGAGCTTCCCTGGCGACGTGCCGCACCGGTACGAAGCACTCCGATCCGGCACCTCGGCGGTGCTGGTGATGGAGCACGTGTAACCTCCCGTGCTCGATCACCCCCGGTGCCTCAGCTTCCTGAGACGCCGCAGGCAATCGGCGTAGAGAAACCCGAGCGGAACCGGCATGATACGGCGGGTCTACGCACAGGTCTGGGAGGAAGATTCGGGTGGACGTGCAACTTGTCGCGTTCGTGGCCGCGAGCCTCGTGCTCATCGTCGTGCCGGGGGTGGACTTCGCGCTCGTCACCAGGCAGACGGTCGGTTATGGCAGGCGAGCCGCCTTCATCACCCTGACCGGCCTGGTTACCGGCGGTCTGGTGCACGCCGGGCTTGCCATCGCCGGTCTGTCCGTGCTGCTGCTGACCTCCGCTCAGCTCTACGCCGTGGTCCGGCTGGCCGGGGCGGCGTACCTGGTCTACATCGGAGTCCAGACCCTGGTCGGGGTGTTCAAGGCGATGCGCACCCGGGCTGCCCGGACAGCGTCCCCGGTACCCACACAGGCACCGGCACCGGACAGAGCGGGCGAGGCGGCGGTGGAGCCGGAGGATGCGCCGGTGGACTCAGGGCCCCGCACCCAGAGCGCCAGGTCTGCGTACGTTCTCGGTGTCGTGAGCAACCTGCTCAACGTGAAGGTCGTGGTCTTCTACGTGACGTTCCTGCCGCAGTTCGTGACGCCGGGACCCGGTGCCCCGATCCGGACCGCGATGCTGGCCGTGACCTTCATCGGGCTCGCTGTGGCGTGGTGGATCTGTTACATCCTGCTGCTGGACCGGATCGGCCGCTGGATGAGCCGGCCGGCGGTCAAGCGCGGCATCGAAGGAGTCACCGGCGCCGTACTCGTGGGCCTGGGAGCCAAGATCGCGCTGGACGCGTGATCACGCGGGAATCCGCATTGCCCCCGAGCGCCCGCAGTGGTGGTGTCGGACGGCGCGGCTAGGCTCGATCACGTGCCCGATCCGTCGCGTTACCGCCCCGCTCCCGGTACCGTCCCCGACGCTCCCGGGGTGTACCGGTTCCGTGACCCACACGGCCGGGTGATCTACGTCGGCAAGGCGAAGAGCCTGCGGAGCCGGCTCAACTCGTACTTCGCCGATTTCGTCGGGTTGCACCCGCGTACCCAGCAGATGGTGAGCACCGCCAGCTCCGTGGACTGGGTGGTGGTGGGCACCGAGGTCGAGGCGCTTCAGCTGGAGTACTCCTGGATCAAGGAGTACGACCCCCGGTTCAACGTCCGGTACCGGGACGACAAGAGCTACCCGTACCTCGCGGTGACGGTGGGGGAGGAGTACCCCCGGTTGCAGGTGATGCGCGGGGCCAAGCGCAAGGGCGTGCGCTACTTCGGGCCGTACGCCCACGCCTGGGCGATCCGGGAGACCCTCGACCTGCTGCTGCGGGTGTTCCCGGCGCGTACCTGTTCGGCCGGAGTGTTCAAACGGGCCCACCAGATCGGGCGCCCGTGCCTGCTCGGCTACATCGGCAAGTGTTCGGCTCCCTGTGTCGATCGGGTGTCCGCTGACGAGCACCGCGGCATCGTTGACGACTTCTGCGACTTCATGGCAGGTCGTACCGACACCATGATCAGGCGGGTGGAGCGGCAGATGCGGGCCGCTTCCGGCGAGCTGGATTTCGAACGTGCCGCCCGGCTCCGGGACGACCTCGCGGCACTGCGCCGGGCGATGGAGAAGCAGGCCGTGGTGCTGCCGGACGGCACCGACGCCGACGTCGTCGCGTTCGCCGAAGACCCCCTCGAAGCCGCGGTACGGGTCTTCCACGTACGCGGCGGCCGGGTCCGTGGGGAACGCGGCTGGGTGGTCGAGAAGGTCGAGGACCTGTCCACGGCCGACCTGGTGCACCACTTCTGCTCCCAGGTGTACGGCGAGGGCAACCCCGACGGCAGCGGCAGCGGGATTCCCAAGGAGGTCCTGGTGCCGGCGTTGCCCCCCGACGCCGACGCGCTGACGGAATGGCTGTCCGAGCTGCGTGGCAGCCGGGTCAGCCTGCGGGTGCCGCAACGCGGCGACAAGCGGAACCTGATCCAGACCGTGGCGCGCAACGCCGAGCACGCCCTGACACACCACAAACTCAAGCGGGCCAGTGACCTCACCGCCCGCAGCAAGGCGTTGCAGGAGATCGCCGACGCGATCGGGATGGACACCGCGCCACTGCGGATCGAGTGCTACGACGTTTCCCAGATCCATGGCACCGACGTGGTCGCCAGCATGGTGGTCTTCGAGGACGGGCTGCCGCGGAAGAGCGAATACCGCCGGTTCGCGGTACGCGGCGACGGTTCCGGTGGCGGCACCGACGACCTGTCCGCGCTCTCCGAGGTGCTGCGCCGCCGGTTCTCCCGGTACCTCGACGTACGGGCCGAGATCGGGGAGCTGGACGAGGCCGGTCACGAGGCCGGTGACTCCGCCCGTCCGGGCATCGACCCGACCACGGGCAGGCCCCGCAAGTTCGCGTACCCGCCGCAGCTGGTGATCGTCGACGGTGGGTCCCCGCAGGCGAACGCCGCTGGAAGGGCGCTCGGCGATCTCGGCGTCGACGACATCGCGGTGTGCGGTCTGGCGAAGGCCCGGGAAGAGGTGTGGCTGCCGGGGGACGAGTTTCCGGTGGTGCTCTCCCGCACCTCCGAGGGGCTGTACCTGCTGCAACGGATCCGGGACGAAGCGCACCGGTTCGCGATCACGTACCACCGGGCCCGCCGTTCCAAACGGATGACGGCGTCCGTACTGGATGCGGTGCCAGGGTTGGGGGAACACCGGAGGAAGGCGCTGTTGCGGCAGTTCGGGTCGCTGAAGCGGCTGCGGGCCGCCACCGTCGAGGAGGTCGCCACGGTGCCGGGGGTCGGGCGGCGTACCGCTGAGGCGGTGGTGACGGCGCTCGCGGGCGATGGTCGTACCGGCGACACCGACAGCAACGAGGGGGAGACGTGACGGAACCGATCACCGGCGCGCAGCCGGCATCCGCCGGTGGCCAGGGCAGCTCTGTGCCGGATCGCGACCAGGCACCGCCCGGTGCGGGGTCCGGCGAGGAGGTGCTGGCACCGGGTGAGGTGGTCGACCAGGCGGCGCCGGTCAGTCCCACCGACGCCGCGGCGCCGGACCGGTCGGTGATGGATCTGGTGATCGTCACGGGCGTGTCCGGAGGCGGGCGCAGCACGGTCGCCCGGGCCCTCGAGAACGTCGGCTACTACGTCGTCGACAACCTGCCGCAGGCGTTGCTGGTGACGATGGCGGAGCTGGCGTACCGGTCGGGTGGTACCGCCCGGCAGACCGCGATGGTGCTCGACGTACGCAGCCGGGCGTTCTCCACCGATCTCCCCAGGGCCGTACGTGACCTGCGGGAACGTGGATTCCATCCGAAAGTGGTGTTCGTCGACGCGGACACCGACGCGCTGATCCGCCGGTTCGAGAGCGTACGCCGGCCGCACCCGCTGCAGGCTGGTGGCCGGCTCCCGGACGGCATCGCTGCCGAACGGGAGCTGCTGCGGGAAGCCAAGGAGCAGGCGGACGTGGTGATCGACACCAGCCAGCTCAACGTGAACCAGCTCCGGGCCCGGGTGGAGGAGATGTTCGCCCACCCGGAGACGCGCGGGCTTCGGCTGACAATGGTGTCGTTCGGCTTCAAGTACGGCCTGCCGCCGGACGCCGACTTCGTGCTCGACGCGCGGTTCCTGCCGAACCCGTACTGGGTCGCTGAGCTCCGGCCGCACTCCGGGCGGGACTCCGACGTCAGCTCGTACGTGCTGAGCCAGCCGGGCGCAGAGGAGTTTCTGGAGGCGTACGCCCAACTGCTGCGCAGCGCCGCGCCGGGGTTCGAACGGGAAGGCAAGCGGTACCTGACGGTCGCGGTCGGGTGTACCGGCGGCAAACACCGCAGCGTCGCGATCGCCGAGGAGCTGGCCCGGCGACTTCGCGACTCAAAACTGGCAGCCCACGCCGAGCACCGGGATCTGGGTCGAGAATGATCGGACAGCATCTCCCGTCAGGCCGTCGAACGGAGTTCGGTTGAGCGGCACCAAGGTGACCAGGGTGGTGGCCTTCGGTGGTGGACATGGGCTGTCCGCCACCCTCCGGGCGTTGCGTACGCTGCGCCAGCGGCCCGCCACGGCGTTGGAGATCACCGCCGTGGTCACAGTCGCCGACAACGGCGGATCCTCCGGCCGGCTGCGGGTGGACCGAGGTTGCCTGCCGCCGGGCGACCTGAGGCAGGCCCTCGCCGCACTTGCGGGCGACGACAACGGCAGCTCGTTGAGCGGCCGGCTGTTCCAGCACCGGTTCTCCGGTGTGGACGCGCTCGCCGGCCACGCGGTCGGCAACCTGGTGCTGGTGGGGCTGATGGAGCTGCTGGCCGACCCGGTGACCGCGCTCGACCACGCCGCGCACATGCTGCGTACCGAGGGTCGGGTGCTGCCGATGTCCCGGGTGCCACTCAGCATCGAGGCGGACGTGGCCGTCGCCGATCCGTCCCGCCCGGACGACACCGTGGTGGTATGCGGCCAGCACGAGGTCGCGGTGACCCCGGGGCGGGTACGCCAGGTACGCCTCACCCCGGATCAGCCCCCTGCCTGTGCGGAGGCGCTCGCCGCCGTGACCGAGGCGGATTGGCTACTGTTCGGTCCGGGTTCCTGGTATACCAGCGTGATACCGCATTTCCTGGTGCCGGAGCTGGCGACGGCGATCCAGGACAGCGCCGCTCGGCGGTTGGTGGTGCTGAATCTTGCCGAGGAGATCGAGACATCCGGACTCTCGCTCGCCGACCACCTTCGAGCACTCTCCGATCATGTAACAAAACTGCATGTAGATGTAGTTCTTGCGGACGGAATGGCCGTAGCCGATCCCGAGCCGGTCCGACTTGCGGCAGAATCGCTGGGTGCCCGCCTGGTTCTCGCCCCCGTAGCGGAGACAGGGACTGGTCCGCGGCACGACCCCGCAGCCCTCGCGGCAGCGCTACAGCCGATCCTCGGCCCCCTCCCGGGGCCGAACGACCCGAGGTGAGCACGAACATGGCGATGACCGCTTCGGTCAAGGACGAACTGAGTCGTATCGACGTCGGAAAGCCCTGCTGTCGTAGGTCGGAGATGTCCGCGCTGCTGCGGTTTGCCGGTGGTCTGCACATCGTCGGCGGCCGGGTGGTGGTGGCTGCCGAACTCGACACCGGCGCCGTGGCGCGGAGGCTGCGCCGCGACGTCGCCGAGGTGTACGGCTATCCGAGCGAAGTCCACATCCTCGCCCCCGGCGGGATGCGGAAAGCGAGCCAGTACACCGTCCGGGTGGTCAAGGACGGCGAACTGCTGGCCCGGCAGACCGGCCTGCTCGACGTACGGGGCCGCCCGGTACGCGGCCTGCCCACCCACGTGGTCTCCGCCGGGGTGTGCTGCGCGGTCGCGGCCTGGCGCGGCGCGTTCCTGGCCCACGGTTCGCTCACCGAGCCGGGTCGTTCCTGCGCGCTGGAGATCACCTGCCCCGGCCCCGAAGCGGCGCTCGCCCTGGTCGGGGCGGCACGCCGGATCGGGATCTCCGCCAAGGCACGTGAGGTACGCGGCGCCGAACGGGTCGTGATCAAGGACGGGGACGCCATCGCCGCGCTGCTCACCAGGCTCGGCGCCCACTCGTGCGTCCTGACCTGGGAGGAGCGCCGGGTACGCCGCGAGGTACGCGCCACCGCCAACCGGCTCGCCAACTTCGACGACGCCAACCTACGGCGTTCCGCCCGGGCCGCGGTCGCCGCGGCAGCCCGGGTGAACCGGGCCCTGGAGATCCTCGGCGACGCCCCCGAACATCTGGTGGCCGCCGGCCGGCTCCGGGTCGAACACAAGCAGGCCTCGCTGGAAGAGCTGGGGTCGCTGGCCAGCCCTCCACTGACCAAGGATGCGATCGCGGGCCGGATCCGCCGGCTGCTCGCCTTGGCCGACAAACGTGCCCAGGAGCTGGGTCTGCCGGACACCGAATCGGCCGTAACCCCCGAAATGCTCGCCCCGTGAGCGGACTCAGCTGCCGGCTGGCGGCGTTCTCGGTCGCTTGTGTGCCAAGACCGCACACGGCGCTCCCTGCGGCCTTGCCAGCCGGCACCTGAGCCTCGCTCACGGTGGGAGGGGGTTCGGGCTGGCGGCGTTCTCGGTCGCTTGTGTGCCAAGACCGCACACGGCGCTCCCTGCGGCCTTGCCAGCCGGCACCTGAGCCTCGCTCAGGGTGGGAGCGGGTTCCGGCTGGCTGCGGACCTCGCAGGTGAAAGGATGGGCGGGACCAGCGCTGACGGTGTGTCGTGCGCTACACGCCCTCAGCGAGCCGGGCACTGCCGGCTTCGATAGGGTCGCCAGTGATCGGCGACGAGGCCGACGTACAGTCTTCCTCCGCCGCAGAGCGGACAGTCCACGAAAGAAGGGCTCGACGTGACCATTCGGGTAGGGATCAACGGCTTCGGCCGGATCGGACGTAACTTCTTCCGTGCCGCACTGGCTCAGGAAGCGGACATAGAGCTTGTCGCCGTCAACGACCTCACGGACAACGCGACGCTGGCCCACCTGCTCAAGTACGACTCGATCCTGGGTCGCCTGCCGTACGAGGTGAAGGCCACCGCGGACGACATCACGGTCGGCGGCAAGACGTTCAAGGGCTTCGCCGAACGGGACCCGGGCAAGCTGCCCTGGGGGGACCTCGGCGCCGATGTGGTGATCGAGTCGACCGGGTTCTTCACCGACGCGGAGAAGGCGAAGGTGCACGTCGAGAACGGCGCGAAGAAGGTGATCATCTCGGCGCCCGCGAAGAACGAGGACCTCACCCTCGTACTCGGCGTCAACGACGACCAGTACGACCCGGCGAACCACACCGTCGTGTCCAACGCGTCCTGCACCACCAACTGCCTGGCCCCGATGGCGAAGGTGCTGCACGACACGTTCACGATCGAGCGTGGCCTGATGACCACGATCCACGCGTACACCGCGGACCAGAACCTGCAGGACGGGCCGCACAAGGACCTGCGGCGGGCCCGCGCGGCTGCGCTGAACATCGTCCCCACCTCGACCGGCGCCGCGAAGGCGATCGGCCTGGTGCTGCCGGACCTGAAGGGCAAGCTCGACGGGTACGCGCTGCGGGTCCCGATCCCCACCGGTTCAGCCACCGACCTGACGGTGAACGTCTCCCGGGACACCACGGTGGACGAGGTGAACGCCGCGGTGAAGGCCGCCGCCGAGGGCCCTCTGAAGGGCATCATCAGCTACACCGAGGACCCGATCGTCTCCGCGGACATCGTGACCGACCCCGCGTCCTGCATCTTCGACGCCGGCCTGACCAAGGTGATCGGCAACCAGGTCAAGACCGTCGGCTGGTACGACAACGAGTGGGGCTACTCCAACCGCCTGGTCGACGTGGTGAAGCTGGTCGGGGGCGGACGCTAACCGGATGCGTACTCTCCACGATCTGTTGCACAAAGGTGTGAGGGGTCGGCGTGTGTTGGTGCGCGCCGACCTCAACGTTCCCCTCGACGACACCGGGGCAAAGCCACCGACGCCTGGTGGCACCGGATCTGCCGAAGGGCCCCGGATCGCCGACGACGGCCGGATCCGGGCGGCGCTGCCGACCCTGTCCGCGCTCCGTGCGGCGGGCGCGAGAGTCATCGTGTGCTCCCACCTGGGTCGGCCGAAGGGCGCGCCGGACCCGCGGTACTCACTCGCCCCGGTGGCCGCCCGGCTGGGTGAGCTGCTCGGTGCCGAGGTGGCGTTCGCGACGGACACGGTGGGTGAGTCCGCTGCGCGGATCACCGGCGGATTGGCCGACGGTCAGGTCGCGCTGCTGGAGAACCTGCGCTTCGATCCGGGCGAGACCAGCAAGGACGACGTGGAGCGTAGGGAGTTCGCGGCGGCGCTCGCGGGGTTCGCGGACGCGTACGTCAACGACGCGTTCGGGGCGGTGCACCGCAAACACGCCAGTGTGTACGACGTACCGGCGTTGCTGCCGTCGTACGCCGGTGCCCTGATACTGCGGGAGCTGGAGGTGTTGGAGCAGCTCCCACCTATCCGACTTACTGAGCCGGACCGCCCGTACGTCGTGGTGCTCGGCGGCGCCAAGGTCTCCGACAAGCTCGCGGTGATCGACAACCTGCTTCCCCAGGTCGACCGGTTGCTGATCGGTGGCGGGATGTGCTTCACGCTGCTCGCCGCTGCGGGCCACGACGTGGGCGACTCGCTGCTGGAGACCGACCAGATCGACACCTGCAAGCGGCTGCTGTCCGAGGCGGGGGACAAGATCGTCCTGCCGACCGACATCGTGGTCGCCCGGGAGATCTCCGACGACGCCGAGACCCGCGTCGTTCCCGCCGACGGCATCACCGCGGGCGACAAGGGCCTCGACATCGGCCCGGAAACGGTGGCCGCGTTCGTGGCTCACCTCAGTGACGCAGCGACGGTGTTCTGGAACGGGCCGATGGGCGTGTTCGAGCTGGCGCCGTTCGCGGCCGGCACCCGTGCTGTCGCTGAGGCCGTCTCCAAGGTTGACGGACTCTCGGTGGTTGGCGGCGGCGACTCGGCAGCCGCGGTACGTGCCCTCGGCCTGGACGAACAGGCGTACTCCCACATCTCGACCGGCGGCGGGGCGTCGTTGGAGTACCTCGAGGACAAGACCCTGCCCGGGCTCGACGCACTGGAGGCGTGATGGCCAAGACGGCCCGCCGGCCGTTGATCGCCGGCAACTGGAAGATGAACTTGAACCACCTCGAGGCGATCGGGTTGGTGCAGAAACTGGCGTTCACCCTCACCGAGAAGCACCTCGACGACATCGACGTGGTGGTGCTGCCGCCGTTCACCTCGCTGCGCAGCGTGCAGACCATGATCGACGGCGACAAACTGCTGATCGGGTACGGCGCCCAGGACCTGTCCCCGTACGACAAGGGCGCGCACACCGGGGACATCTCGGGGGCGATGCTGGCCAAGATCGGCTGCTCGTACGTGGTGGTGGGTCACTCGGAGCGCCGCCAGTACCACGAGGAAGACGACGTACTGGTCAACCGGAAGGTGAAGGCGGCCCTGAAGCACGAGATCACCCCGATCCTGTGCGTCGGCGAGGGCCTTGAG
>JBOGDK010000015.1:0-29365 GCA_050701795.1 Micromonosporaceae bacterium | reverse complement strand
GGTGTTGACGAGCAGGCCGCCGTCGCGGATCAGCGCCAGCTCCCGGGCACCGATCATGCCGACCGTCTCCGGCAGTACGGGCGCGTGCAGCGACACCACCCGGGACTCCCGGAGCAGGTCGTCCAGCGCGACCCGGGTGACGCCCAGCGCCGCGGCGTCGTCCGCGCCGAGGTAGGGATCGGCAACGAGGACGTCGGCGCCGAGCGCGCGCGCCAACCCCACATACGGCCGGCCGGTACGGGAGGCACCCACCACCCCGACCACGCTGCCCCGCAGCTCGCGGCGGGGCGGCGCCTGCCGCGCGTACTCCCACGGCACCCCGGTACGCATCGCGTGGTCGAACCGGTGCACCTGGTGCAACAGCGCCAGGGTGACCGCGAGCGCCTGCTCGGCGACGGCGTATCCCATCGCGGCGCCGGCCTGGCTGACCTTGATTCCGCGCTCGAACAGCGCGGGCGTGACGTACGGCTTCACCGACGCGCCGGTGTGCACCATCAGCCTTAGCCGCGGGGCCGCCGCGAGCACCGGCTGAGACAGCGGGGCACAGCTCCAACTGATCACCGCGACATCGGCGTCCCGGACCAGGTCGGCGTACACCCGAGGGTCACCCAGGTCCGCGTCGTCATCCGGGAGCAGCAGGCGACCGAGCCCGTCCAGCGCCTCCCACAACGGCGGCGGGAAGAACAGCGCCCGCAGCTCCGCCGGTACGGCGACCGCGATCACCCGCGGAGGCCCACTCATCCCTTGATGCCCGACATCGTGACGCCTTCCCGGAAGTACCGCTGCCCGACCAGGTACGCCATGAAGATCGGTACGAACGCCACCACGGAGCCGGCGAGCAGCATGTTCAGCGGCACGTTCTCCTGCTGCAACGACGCGATACCCGTGGTGAGAGTACGCATGTCGAGGCTCTGGCCGATCACCAGCGGCCACAGGAAGTCGTTCCAGTGCCAGAGGAACACGAACACCCCGAGGGTGGCGAGGATCGGCTTGATCAACGGCAGCACGATCGACATGTACACCCGCCACTCGGAGCAGCCGTCGAGCCGGGCCGCCTCGAACAGCGAGTCCGGCAGGGACGAGATGAACTGCCGCATCAGAAACACCGCCTGCGCGTTGGCCAGCGTCGGCACGATCATCCCCCAGTACGTGTCCACGCCGTCCAGGTTCGCGATGATGATGAACGTCGGGATCATCGTGACGTGGTACGGCACCATCAGCATCGCGATGAACGACCAGAACATCGTCTCCCTGCCGGGGAACCGCTTCTTGGCGAACGCGTACCCGGCCATCGAGGAGAGCAGCAGCACCCCGACCACGGACACCACCGAGTACACCAGCGTGTTCGCGGTCCAGGTCAGCAGGCTCTTGGCGCCCAGCACCCCGTCGTACGCCTCGGTGGAGAACGGCCACGGCAGCAGGCTCACCGGGAACGTCACCGGTCCCGTGGGTTTGAACGACAACACCACCATCACGTAGAACGGGAACAGCGTGACGGCCGCCGCGAGCAGCAGCAGTACGCCGCGCACCCAGCGTCCGGCGCGGCTGGGACCACCGGGCTGGTACGACCGGCGCCGTGTGGTCACGGGCCGCTCAATGGCTGGCTGGGTGCTCGCTGGGAGGTCGGTAACGGTGGTCATGATTCCTTCCCCAGGGTCAGCCGCTGGATCAGTGCCACCACCAGGGTCATCACGAACAGCACGACCCCGATCGCGCTCGCGTACCCCAGGTCGAAGTAGCGGAAGCCCTGTTCGTAGAGCATGTAGACCAGGGTGTAACTGGCCCGCGCCGGGCCGCCGCCGGTCATCACGTAAATGGTGTCGAAGACCTGGAACGACACCGTGGTCTCGATCACCACCAGGAAGAACAGCGCGGGACGCAGCTGCGGGAGCAGTACGTGCCGGAACCGCTGCCAGGCGTTCGCGCCGTCGGTGAGCGCCGCCTCCTCCAGCTCGGCCGGTACGTCCTGCAGCCGCGCCAGCAGGATCAGCATGCCGTACCCGAACCGGGACCACACTGACACCAGGACGAGCGCCGGGATCACCAGGGCGCTGTCGGCGAGCCAGGAGCCGGACGGCAGCCCGACCAGGCTCATCAGGGACGACCAGGGGCCGTCGCTGGAGAACACCCAGGTGAAGACCACCCCGGCGAGCACCAGGCTGGTCACCACCGGGAGGAAGAAGATGGACCGGAACAGCTTCGAGCCCCGGAATCCGCGCCGTACCAGCAGTGACATACCCAGCGCGGCGAGGATCGACAGCGGTACGGCGAGCACGGTGTACACCACGGTGACCCGTAGCGCGTTCCAGAACTGGTCGGCTTCGAACAGCCGGCGGAAGTTCTCCAGACCGGTCCAGCTGGTGTCCCCGCCGACGGTGTAGTCGGTGAAGCTGAGCACCGTACCGGCGATCGCGGGGCCGAACCGGAACGCCAGGAACAGCAGCAGGCAGGGCAGTACGAACAGCAGGCCGGCACCGGCTTCATGCCAGGACGGGCGGCGCAACCGCGCCGCGAGGGTGGTCACAACGTCGCTCCTCACGGGGGTCGTGCCCGTGGCGGACCGGGGCCCGCCACGGGCACGGGCGTGCTAGGCGAGCAGTTCGTCGGCGGCCTTGGCCGCGTCGGAGAGCGCCTGCGCGTCGGACTTCTTGCCGAGAAGTGCGGCCTGCAACTCGGGCGCGAGTACGCCCATCACGTCCCTGGCCTTCTCGTGCAGCGGCCCCACGGTGGTCATTGCGGTGTACTTCTCCAGTTCACCGAGCACCGGGTCGTCGGCGTACAGCTTCCCGGTCGACTCGTACGGGGAGAAGAAGCCGGCGGCGAGGTCGTACTTCTTGGTGTTCTCGGGGTTGCTGGCGAAGGCGATCCACTTGCCAGCGGCTTCCTTGTCCTCGGCACCCTTGAGCATCGACAGTGCCCCCACGGTGCCGTACTGGATCTGCTTGGTCTCCTTCAGCGGGGGCAGCACCGTGACGTTCTCCTCGCCCCACAGGGTGGTCAGCTCGGGGACCGGGTAGTGCCAGACGCAGCCGACCTTGCCCTGCGCCATCCGGGTCTGCTCGACCGGAGGCGAGCTGGTGAGCATGCCCTTGTCGACGTAGCCCTTGTCGACCATGGTGCGTACGAACTTGAGGGCCTTGCGCCCCTCGGCGCCATCGAACGCCACGGACTTCCCGTCCTTGCTGAACACGTCTCCACCGGCCTGCCACAGCAGCGGGTAGAACGTCATGTTGAGAGTTTCCTTGAGGTCACCCGGGTACATGGCGACGTCGTACCCCTTGGCCTTGAACTTCGGCGCCATGGTGAGCAGGTCGTCCCAGGTGGCCGGGTACTCCTTCTGGCCGACCGCGTCGAAGACCTTCTTGTTGCAGGTCAGCGCCATCGCGCTGGTGAGGACGGGGGCGCCGAGCATCTTGCCGTCACTCGTCACGGCCTCGCGGACGTTGGGGAGGTAGTCCTGCTTCGTCTTGCTGTCCAGATACTCGTCGACCGGCTCGATGTTGCGCTCGTACATCGGGAGCTGGTCGGGGATCAGGTAGACCACGTCGGGCCCCTTGTTGCCGGCGATCGCCGTGGCAAGGGCCTGGTCCCGGTCCGCCCAGGGGAAGATCTCGACCTTCACATCGATGTTCGGGTTCTGCTTCTTGAACGCTTTGACGGTGTCGTCCCAGTAGTCCCGGTGCGGAGTTTCCTCCGCGATCACCGGATAGATCCACATGGTGACCGACTGTCGCCCCCCGGAGTCGCCGCCACAGCCGGCCACCGCGAGGGCGGCGGCGAGCGCCACCACAGCGGCCACCCAGGCCTTTTGAACACGCATGTCGCTTCCTCTCGATGGAGCTACGTTCGACGTAGGCTAACTTACGGTCAGGGCCGATACCAGATCCCTGGGACATCCGTCGCAACCCGAACCGGCTGATCGGGACTACTCGGACAGGGCCGCCACCCCATCGCACTGCCGCGTCACCGTCCGTGATGGCAGGTCGCCGTAACTGGCAGTCCGGCGACCATCCGATGGCGGTACGCCATGGCACCGGCACCGGGAACGACGCGAACCGCCCCTCGCCAGGCACCCGACCCAGAACCTGCTCCCGGCCATCTGGCCATGACCTGCGGCACGGGAGGCGCTCAAGGCATTGACCAGCCTCCATGCGATCCCTATCGTTCCGGTATCGGGCGGGGCCGAAATTGTCGCGACAGCGCGCCACAAACCCTCGGAGGTTCCCGCAGTGAAGCACCGGATCTCACGCAGAATGTTTCTCGGTGGCATCGGCGGCAGCCTCGCTGGAGCCTGCTACGCCCCTGCGGCGTCCGCCGCGTCCGTCTCGACGCCTCCCGAAGCACCCCGGTACGTTCCAGCGGCGCCCGCCGCAGCCACGTCCGGCGACCTCACCCCCGTCCGGTACGGGCTGGCCGCGCGTACCGGCAACACGATCGCCGCGCGGGTGATGGCTGGCCGGCTCTACGTACTCTCCCGGGCCGGCGACCCGACTCCGAAACTCGGCGAGATCGACCTGGCGACCATGCGGCTGGTCCGTACCGTGACGTTGCCCGCCGGCACCGCCGGCTGGTCGCTGGACGCCCGCGACGGCGCGGTGTACGCCGGAGTGGTCAACCACCCGTACCTGCACCGGTACGACACCGCGACCGGCGAGCTGCGCCGGGTCGGAGACAGTGTCGGGCCCGCCTCGAACATCTTCATCGACGTGGCGGTCGCCTCCGACGGCATCGTGTACGCCGGCACCCACCCCCGTGGCGAGTGCTACGAGATCAACCCCGCGACCGGGGCGACAAGGCTGGTCGGGAAACCTTCCAGCTCCCAGTACGCCCGCTTGACCGTGGACGACACGTACGTCTACGTCGGCTCGCTGGCCCCCGGCAAGGTGATCGCGTACCGCCGGGACGGCACCGGATCGGTCGACCTGTCCGAGCAGATCCCGTCGGTCGCTGGCGGGGTCGCCGACCTGCTGGCCCGCGACGGCGTCCTGCACGTGTCCACCGGCCGCACCGTGACCACGGTCCACATGGACGGCCGCCCGGCGGTGGTCGCCACGCTGCCGGAAAAGGACTCGCAGATCGACGCGATCGCGTACGGCCCCGACGGCGAGGTGTACGTCGCGGCCCGGCGTACCTGTACGGTCTACCGGCTCGACGGCGACCAGCTGGTCGACCTGGGCACCGCGATGTCGATCGACGACGGGAACGCCGGCATCGCCTCGCTGGACGACGGCAGCCTGGTCGGGGTCACCGGCACCGGCACCGTCTGGCGCCGGGACCCGGACGGGTCGTTCCGCACGTACGACCTGGTGGACCTCGGATTCTCGGTCGGGGAGCCCGCACAGAGCATGCTGCGCGACCCGCGCGGCCGGATCTGGGTCGGCGGCAGCTTCCGGATGAACGTGCACGACATCCCGGCCGGCGCGGCTAGCGACGACGACACCGGCGACGCCCCGGCCGCGCGGCAGTTCCGGCTCGGCGGCGAACCGAAGACGCTGGTACACGCAACCGACTCCGGGCTGATCTACGCCCCGCTCTACCCGAGCACCGCCGTGGTCGCGATCTCCCCAGACGACTTCTCCGTCACCGAACTCGGCCGGATCGGCAACGGCCAGTACCGACCCAGCGGCATGGTGCACGACCCGGACGCCGGACAACTGGTGATCTCCACCGGGGGCACGCCGGGTACCAACCAGGGCGCGGTCACCTTCGTCGACCTGGCGAGCCGGGACTTCGAGGTACGCAAGGACGTCCTGGTCGGGATGAAGGCGTCGTCACTGTGGCGGGACGGTCGCACCCTGTACGTCGCCGGCGACACCCGGGGCGAGCAGAACCCGCCGCCGGACCGGGAATGGGCCGAGATCGCCGCCGTCGACCTGGACACCCGCCGGGTGCTGTGGCGCAAGGAGATGGTCGGTCACAAGCGGCTCGGCGAGATCTGCGTTCACCAGGGACTGCTGTACGTACTGCCGATCGCGATCCCGTCACGGTGGTTCGGGCTCGACGTACGGACCCGCGAGATCGTGCTCGACGGGACGGTCAGCTCGTACGGCGACGTCAAGCCGTACCGGGGAGCGGTCTACTCGTACACCCACTTCTCCGACGACATCGCGCGACTCCCCGGCCGCGACGGCGGTGCCGAACAGGTGCTCTACCCGAAGCTGCCGCGCCAGGCCTGGTTCAACAACCCGGTGCTCACCTTCGACCAGGTCCGTGGCGGCACCTGGGGCATCTATGAGAAGGACCTCGCGTTCTTCCCGCTCCCCTGACACCGGAATCTTCCCCCGACACCTGAGTCCACACCCGAGGAGCACCCATGTTCGATGCTGTGTCCCGCCGTACCCTGCTCGGCGGCGTCGGCGCTCTCGCCGCCGGTGCGGCGCTTGGTCCTGCGCTGACCGGACGTGCCGACGCGGCACCGGCCGGGTCTGGCGCACCGGAACCCACCCGGTACGGCACCGCGTCCAGCACCGGCGCCCTGATCTGCGCCTGCGTGGTCGGCAACTCGATGTTCGTCGGCTCCCGGTTCGGCAACCCGACCGGCGAGATCGGCGAGTTCGACCTGGCCACCGGTGAACTGGTCCGAAAGGTGTCGTTCGGCGAGGGCACCGGCACGTACAAGATGGCCGCCGGGGACGGCGTGATCTACGTCGGGCTCACCAACGACCCGTACATCCGGGAGTACAGCATCGCCACCGGCGAGGTCCGGACGATCAACCCGGGCGCCCCGATCGGCCCGGCCACCACCTGGGTGTACGACCTGTTTGTGAGCCCCGACGGGAAGGTGTTCTGCGGTACGTACCCGGAAGGCAAGGCCTGGGAGATCGACCCGGCGACCGGACAGGTGCGCGACTGGGGCGCCGTGTCCACCGCCCGGTACTGCACCGCGGTCGCCACCGACGACGAATGGCTCTGGGTCGGCAGCACCGTGCCGGGCAAGCTGCTGGCGCTGCGCCGGGACGGCAGCGAGCGGCGGGACCTGACGGCCTCCCTGCCGAAGCCCGGGGCCAGCATCTGGAGGATCGCGCTGCACGACGGGGTGGCGTACGTCGCCACCGACCGGTACGTCGCCCGGGTGAGCCTGGACGGCCAGGCCACCGTGTGGGAGCTCCCGGAAAAGGACCGGCTGGTCGACGGGATCACCGTCACCCCGGACGGCGAGGTGCTCGCCTCGGCGCGTAACTCCTGCACCATGTACCGGATCGAGAACGGTCTGGTCGACCTCGGCTCCCCGGTGGTCGCGGACGAGAACCGGCTGGTCGACCGGCTCGACGACGGCACCCTGGTCGGGGTCGCCGGCTCCGGGCTGATCTGGAAGCTCGACGCTTCGGGGGCCACCACCCGCTACGACGTCGCCGCGGCAGGGTTCGCGATGCCGGAGAAGGCGCAGAGCATGGCGATCGACCGGGTCGGACGGATCTGGGTCGGAGGGCACTTCTCGGCGACCGTCCACACCGTGGGCCACCAGACCACCTCCCGGCGGATCCACCTCGCCGGTGAGCCCAAGGCGATCACCGTCGGCCCCGGCAACACCATGTACGCCGCGCTCTACCCGAGCACCGAGGTGGTGGCGATCTCACCGGAACTGGAGGTCACCCGGCTCGGCTTCCTGCGTAACGGCCAATACCGCCCCACCGCCGCCGGCTACGACCGGGTACGCGAGCAGATCGTCTTCAGCTCCGGCGGGGTCGCCGGCTCCAACCAGGGCGCGGTGACGTTCCTGGATCTGGAGAGCGGCGAGTTCGACGTACGCCGGGACGTGCTGGTCGGCATGAAGGCCGCCGACCTGTGGCTCGACAGTCGCACTCTTTACGTCGTCGGCGACACCGTCGGGGAACAGAACCCGCCACCGGAGCGGGAGTGGGCCGAGATCGCCGCCGTCGACCTCGACAGCCGGAAGGTGCTGTGGCGGCACGAGACGGTCGGCCACAAGCGGCTGTCCGGGGTGTGCGTGTCCGGCGGCCTGGTCTACGTGCTGGCGTACGGCAGGCCCGCGACCTGGTTCGCACTCGACGCGACCACCCGTGAGGAGACGACGCGGGGCACCGTGTCCGGTCAGGGCGACCTGCACCCGATCACCGGATCCGACGGCCCGGTGTACGCGCTGACCCACTTCTCCAACGCGATCACCCGGCTGCCGTCCAAGCCCGGCGAGTCACAGCAGTCGGTGTACGACACGTTGCCGAACGGCTGGTTCAACAACCCGATGGCGGTGGTGGACCGGCGCCACAGCGGCACCTGGGGGATGCACGGCCTGGACCTCGCCTGGTTCCCGATCCCCTCCTGATCTTCGCTCGAAAGCCCCTCGGAAGCCCACTCGGAAGGACATACACATGGACACCCCCGTGACCCGGCGACATGTGCTCGCCGGAGCCACCGGCGTGGCGGGCGCCGCCGCGCTCGGCGCGCTCACCGGCGGCAGCCCAGCCACGGCCAGCCCAGCTTCGAGCCCCGCCGCTGCCGGATCCGCCGCCCGCACCGCCGGTGACGCCCCGAGCGTCACGATCACCGATCTCGGCCCGGCGTCCCGGGTGCTCAACTTCGGCAACGGAGTCCGGATCGGCCAGGAGATCTGGTTCGCCACCCGCCAGATCAGCCCCACCAAGGTCGCCGCGTACGACCTGGTGGAACAGCGGATCACCAAGACCGCGGTGATTCCCGGCGTACCGGGGATGTGGGGCGCCACCGCCGTCGGCACCGACCTGTACGTGTCCTCGTACTCCCCGGGTCTGCTGTTCACGGTGGACACCGTGACGTCGCAGGTCACCAAGCTGGCGGACCTCGGCGAAGAAGTCGCCTGGACGGCGAAGGCGTCCCCGGACGGGAAGGTGTTCGTCGGTACGTACCCGTCGACCGAGCTGTGGGAGTACGACCCCGCCACCGGGGAGACCACCAACCACGGCCGGATGCACGCCACTGACCAGTACCTGCGGGACCTCGCCGCCACCGACACCACGGTGTACTGCGGGATCGGGTCACACGCCGGTCTGGTCGCGTACGACCGGGCCACCGGTACGAAGACCGACATCCTGCCGGAGGCGCTGGCCGACCGTACCTTCGGGGCGGTCTGCCACGTCGTCGGCGACCGGCTCGTGGTCGGGATCTCACCGACCGCCGAGGTCCTGGTCGTCAACACCGCCGACCACACCGACCACCAGATCCTGAAGACCCCTGACGACTCGTTCGTGGTCGGTATGACCAGTCGCGATGACGAGATCTGGTACGCCACCCGCCCCAGCGGTTCGATCTACCGGTTCCGGGTCGGGGACGCCACGCCGACCCTGGTCGGGGTGCCGGTGCCGGAGGCGTCGAACCTGCGACTCGGTTTCCTCGACGACGGACGGCTGTGGACGATTCAGGGCAACGGCGGAGTCGTCTACGACCCGGACAGTGGTGCCGTCGAGGCGATGGACCTGTCCAGCCCGGACCTGGAGCCGCTGCCGGAACGTCCGATGTCGCTGTGCCACGCCGGGGACCGGATCGTGGTCGGTGGCAGCCTCGGCGTACAGGTGGTGTCGACGGCGGCGGAGCCGGCGTTCGAGTCGTACCGGGTGCCGTTCGGTGGCGAGGCGAAGGACATGCAGGCCTACGACGGCGCGGTCCAGATGGGGGTTTACACCCTGGCGAGGCTGCTCACCATGCCGGTCGACGGCCGGAAGGCCACCGAGATCGTCCGGGTGACGCCCGAGGAGGAACAGACCCGCCCGACATCTCTAGTGATCGACCACCGGCGCGACCTGGTACTGATGACCACAGAACCTGACTACGGCAAGTGGGAGGGCGCGCTGTCCATCTACGACGGGCAGCAGCTACGTACCTACCGTGGGGTACTGCCGGATCAGACGGTGCAGAGCGTGTGCCCGGAACCGCACGGGGCGTTTCTCGGTGGCTACATCCGCAACGGGTACGGCACCGAGCCGGTCACCACGAAAGCGAAGCTCGGCTACTTCGACTACACCACCCGGGAAACCGCCTGGATCTCCGAACCGGTCGACGCACCGACGATCTACGACCTGAAACTCGTCGGGCAGATCCTCGTCGGCAGCGCCTCCACCGGTGAGCTGTTCGCGCTGGACGTGACCACACGTGACGTGCTGTGGCGGGTCGACGTCGGCGCCACCGGCGGCAAGCTTTCAGTGATCGACAACCGGGTGTACGGCACCAACCGCGACGAACTGTGGAGCGTCAAGGTCACGCCAGTGAAGCCGTCGGTCGACGTACTCGCCGAGGACCTGAAGCAGTCGTGGTTCGGGGTTCCGGAAGTGGTCACCGACGGCGAATCCACCTTGTTCACCACCAGAGGCACGAACCTGATCCGGGTGGAGCTGTCGTGACCGTACGGATTGCGTCACTCACCGCGCTGGTCGCTCTGGTCGCCGTACTCGCGCCCGCCCCGGCGCAGGCCGCCGACGTCGTCAAGGTCGGCACCATCCCGCTCACCGCCACCACGATCGCCGGTGGCGCCACCGCCAAGATGCCGGACGGGAGCTGGCGCACCTGGGTGGTGGTCAGCGGCCGCCCGGCGTACCTGGCGGAGCTGGACCCGTTCGCCGGGAAGGTGCTGCGCCGCTTCACCCTGCCGGACGCCCAGGGCTCCTGGGGTGTCACTGTGCACCGCGACGGCACCGTGTACGCCGCCACGTACGGAAAGGGCGAGCTGTTCCGGCTGCGGTACGGCGCGGACGCCGCCGAAGGCCTGGGCCGCCCGAACCAGTACACGAGCTTCCTGTGGCAGGTGGACACCAGCGCCAAGGGGCAGGCGTGCACCGGCACGTACGACGGCTTCCACCCCGGTGGGCTGCCACCCGCGTCGCTGGCGTGCTGGGACCCGGCCACGGGTGACTGGCGGGACTACGGCACGTTCGCCGTGGACGCCACGTACGTACGCGCCACCGCGGTGCTCGGCAACACCGCGTACGCCGGGCTCGGCCCGAAAGGTCCCCGGCTGTTCGCGGTGGAGTTGACCAGCGGCGACAAGCGGGAGATCCCGCTTCCGGAGCCGCTGGCGAGCGCCGACACCGGGTTCCTGTACGAGATCGACACCGTCGGGGACCGCTGGCTCGTGGTGCGGGACGACCACTTCCACGGCTTCCTGTACGACACGGTCAACGGCACCTGGCGTGACCTCGGAATCTGGTCAGGACAGAGCGTCACCGCGCTCGACGACGAGGGCAACTTCGTCTACGTACGGGGTCTGCGGGACGCCAAGCTGGTCAGCCACAACGTGCACACCGGCAAGTCCGTGGAAACCCCGGTCACCCGGCACGGGATCAAGGGTGTGGAGCGGGTGACCGACCCCGACACCGGACACTCCATGATCGTGGGGGTGGTGCCCAGCGGGCTGTTCACCCGGCACGACACCGTCACCGGCGAAAGCACCGTCGAAGACATCGCCGGTCTGGTCGGCACCCCGGTGACCCCGCGCGCGACGGCGGTCGGACCGGACGGGCGGGTGTACGTCACCGGCTACTTCTCCGGCGGACTGGCCGCGTTCGACCCGAGCACCCGGCAGTGGGACTTCCGGCGGTTCGGCCACCAGGGCGAAGGTATGGTGACCCACGGCGGCAAGCTGTACCTGGGTACGTACACCAGTGCCCGGCTGTGGGAGTACGACCCAGCGCAGCCGTGGAACGACGGCGGCAACCCACGTGAGGTCGGCAACCTGCTCGACGACGCCCAGGACCGCCCGTACGCGATGGCCTCCGCCGGTCAGTACGTCGCGATGGGGACCCAACCCGGGTACGGCGAGTTCGGCGGCGCGGTCGGCATCTACCACCCCGCGTCCGGCGACCTGCGGTCGTACCGGAACGTGGTGCCGGAGCAGAGCGTGCATTCCCTGACGTACCACGACGGGGTGCTCTACGGCGGAAGCGCGGCGTTCGGCGGCACCGGCACCCAGCCTCGCGGTGGTGACGCGCGACTGTTCGCGATGAACCCGGCGACCGGCGAGAAGCTGTGGGACGCGGTGCCGGTGCCCGGTGAGAAGTCGATCAGCGGACTCACCGTCGACGCCGACGGGCACCTGTGGGGTGTCACCGCGGGCACGCTGTTCGAGTTCGACCCGGCAACCCAGACCACGCTGCGGACCAAGGTGCTCGCCTCGTTCGACTGGAACGTCGGGGAGTGGAACCCGATCGCCACCAAGGTGTCCTTCTCGGACGGCCACCTCTACGCGACCGCGCGCGGCAAGGTCTGGCGGCTGGACGAGGCCACCCTCACCGACTCCTCCCCCGGCGTCTCCGGCGGCGCGTTCACGCTGCACCCGGACGGCACCGGCTACTGGATCAATGGTCAGGATCTCTACGAAGGGAAGTTCTCATGATCCGCCGGCGGACCCTGCTCGCCGCGTCGCTGGCGGCTCCCGCCGCTGGACTGCTCGGCGTGCCCGGTCGTGCGCTCGCCGCACCGGGTGTGGAAGCACTCGGCTCACCGTTGACTGACGTCCTCCTCATCGGCGGTACGGTCGGCCCCGGCCCGGACGGCACCCCGGTGCTGTGGTCGGCGGTCACCGGTGAACCGGCGCACCTGGCGGCGATCGACCCCGCCACCGGGCGCACCGTGTCCCGGCAGAAGTTGACCGGCTCCCCCGGCTCGTACGGGGTGGTCGCCGACGACACCGGCACCGTGTACGTCGGGGCGTACAGCACCGGGAAGCTGTACCGGCGGCGTCCCGGCGCCGACAGCGACATCGAAGACCTTGGTCGCCTGGTGGCGTCCGAGTCGTACCTGTGGCGGCTCGCCGTCGGCTCCGACGGGCGGATCTACGCGTCGACGTACCCGGGCGGGAAGGTCGTGGCCTACGACCCGTCCGACGGCAGCGTCCAGGACTACGGCGCGGTCGCCCCCGGCATCAAGTACGCCCGGTGCGTCACCACCTGGGACGACAAGGTGTACGCCGGCACCCAGCCGGACGCCCACGTGATCGAGGTGGACATGGCGACCGGCGCGAAGCGGGAGATCCCGCTGCCGCCGGAGGTGGGCGACCCCACCGGGAAGACCGTGTACGACCTGAACGCGCACGCCGGCCACCTCTACGCCAGGGTCGGCGGCGCGATCGACGGCACGCTCGCCGTTTACCACATCGAACGCGGCGAGTGGGTCGACACCGTGCCGCACGTCGCGGGGCTGGACGTCTCGGAGCCGCACGGCGGCAACGTGTATGTCACCGCGTCCGGCGAGCTCTCGGCGTACGACCCGCGGACCGGGAAGCTGACCGGCACCGGTCTACGGTTCGGCGGTCGGGTGGTCAACAACCGCGGCGTCGGCTGGGTCGACCTGGACGACGACGCCTGGCCAGGGCGCACCCTGGTCGGGTTGCTGTGGCGGGGCGCGATGTTCCGCTACAACCCGGTGACCGGGCGCTCCGACCTGGTGCAGACCGACGTGCCGGGAGAGCCGATCCCGCTCGCCACCCTGTCCGCCGGGGCGAGCGGCACCATCTACGCCGGCGGCTACCTCAACGGCGGGGTCGCCGCCATCGACCCCGACACCGGGAAACCGGAGTTCCACCGGTTCGCGCAGACCGAGAGCATCCTGGAAGTCGGCGCGGCGGTGTACCTGGGCGCCTACCCGGACTCCAGGCTCTACCGGTACGACCCGGCGCGGGCGTGGAGCAGCCCCGAGTACGACCCCGGCCCGCCCGGCACCCCGGACAACCCGGACAAGCTGGTGGATCTCAAGTCGTACGACCAGGTGCGCGCCCGCGCGCTCGCTGACGCGGGTGACAAGGTGGCGTACGGCACCATGCCGAACACCACGCTCGGCGGCGCGTTGGTGCTGGTGGACAAGGCGACCGGAGACCACGTGGTGCACCGCCCCGTGGTGACCGACCAGTCGATCGTCAGCCTGGCGTACGGGTCGGGGGTGCTGGTCGGCGGCACCTCGATCCACGGTGGGTACGGGGTCCCCGCACCCACCCAGACCGAGGCTCGCCTGTTCGGGTGGAACGTCGAGGCCGACACGGAGCGGTACGAGGTGACCCCGGTGCCCGGCGCCGAGGCGATCCCGGCGCTGGTCACCGACGCCGACGGTGTCGTGTGGGGACTGACGAACGGACAGCTGTTCGCGGTGGACCCCGTGACCGGCGAGGTCACCCGACGGATCCAGCTCGCGGGCAATGCCCCGAGCGGTCGTACCGCCGGGCGGCTGGCGTACCGCGAAAACACGCTGTACCCCCTGGTGCAGAACCACCTGCTCTACCAGGTGCCGCTCGCCACCGGTACGCCCGAGCTGCTACTCGACCGTCCCGCGCAGTACCTCGCGGTGCACCCGGACGGGCGGATCTTCCTCGGTGACAGCCATGAGCTGTACCGGGTCACCGCCGGCTGACCGCGGTTGTCCACGTGAGACGGGTGGCCATCAACACATAGACCCGCGCCGCCGCCACGTGGTTGACTACCGCCCGGTGAACACATGTTCACCGCGCTGGTCAGCGAAGGAGTGACGTGGAACCACCGGCCTCCACCGACGTGGCGCCACGCACCCCCACCGAACCAGACCGTCCCCGCACTCCCCGCAGCGCTGTCGTGATCGGCACCCTCGCGCTCACCGGCACCGTGGTGTCGCTGCAGCAGACCCTGGTGCTTCCGCTGCTCGCGGACTTCCCCCGGCTGCTCCACACGTCCGTGGACACCGCGTCCTGGCTGGTCACCGCGACGCTGCTGACGGGCGCCGTATCGATCCCCACCATGTCCCGGCTGGCCGACATGTTCGGCAAGAAACGGATGATGATGGTGGCCCTCGCGGTCATGGTGCTCGGATCGCTGGTCGGCGCGGTGAGCGACGCGGTGGGGTTCGTACTCACCGCCCGGGCGATGCAGGGCGTGGGGATGGCACTGATTCCGATCGGGATCGCGATCATGCGGGACGAGCTTCCGCGGGAACGCGTCCCACTCGGGGTGGCCCTGATGAGCGCCACCTTGGCCGTCGGCGCCGGCATCGGCCTGCCCCTGTCCGGGCTGATCGCCGAGCACCTGAACTGGCACTCGATCTTCTGGGTCACGGGTGTCGCGGGAGCGTTGCTGCTGGTACTGGTGCACAAGGTGCTGACCGAGTCGCCGGTACGCACCCGCGGGGCGTTCGACTACCAGGGCGCGATCCTGCTCTCGATCGCTCTCACCGCCGTGATGCTGGCGCTGTCCAAGGGCGCCCAGTGGGGATGGACGTCCCAGATCACACTCGGGCTCGCCGGGCTGGGGATCGCGCTACTCGCGGCATGGGCACCTCTGGAACTGCGCGCCCGTAACCCGCTGGTCGACGTACGCGTCGCCACCCGTCCCGGCGTACTGCTGGTGAATCTCACCTCGCTACTGACCGGCTTCGCGATGTTCGTCAACATGCTGACGACCACGCTGGCGCTACAGGCACCACCGAGCGCCGGCTACGGCCTCGGCCTCGACGTACTGCGGACCGGTCTGTGGATGGCCCCGATCGCACTCACCTTCGGCGCGCTGGCACCGGTGTCGGCAACGGCCATCCGGCGGTTCGGGCCCCAGGTCACGTTGCTGACCGGCGCGCTGGTGATGAGCGGCGCGTACCTGGCCCGGGTGTACCTCAACCACGAGCTCTGGCAGGTCCTCGGCGGGGCGATGCTGGTCGCCGCCGGCATCTCGATGACGTACGCCGCCATGCCCACGTTGATCATGCGCTCCGTACCCGTCACCGAGACCGCCTCCGCGAACGGCCTGAACACCCTGCTGCGCTCCATCGGTACGTCCGCCGCCAGCGCCACGGTCGCGGCCGTCACGACGATGAGCGTGGTACGGGTCGGCGACGACGTCTTCCCCAGCGCCGACGGGCTGCTGGCGCTGTTCTGGGTCGCCGGGGCGGCGTCGTTGATCAGCGCTCTGCTCGTCCTGCCGATGCTGGGGATGCGCGAGTTCTCCACCGACACCCCCAAGGACGCTGGCCAGTTCCGCGACACCGTGGTCCACGGACGTGTCGTGGGCAGCACCGGAGACCCCGTACGCAACGCGGTCGTCACCGTCCTGTCCCCGGACGGGGAGCAGGTTGACTGGAGTCAGGCCGACGCGGCCGGGGAATTCTCCGCGGCCGTCCCGGGGGCGGGCCGCTACCTGATCGTCACCGCCGCGGACGGGTGGACGCCACAGTCCCGGCTCTGCGATGTCGAGGTGGGGAAGAACCTCCAGACCATCGTCCTCACCGAACGGCTCACCCTGGCGGGCGCGGTCACCGACCCGGACGGCCCGGTCGATGGCGCGGTGGTGGCACTCACCCGGCAGACTGGTGAGGTGGCCAGCACCGCGATCACCAACCTGGACGGGCGTTACGAGATGCCGTTGCCGCCCAACGGCCGCTACGTGCAGACCGCCGCCACCCCGGCGGCCGCGACATCGGCCGCGGTCACCATCTGGGGAGCCGCGCGGGTCGTCGACCTGGAGCTGCCGCCGGCGGAGAGCCACTCCCCGGACACCGTGACTTCCGGGGCCGAGGCCGCTCGATGACTCAGGATGCGGCGACCGCCGCGCCACAGAGCACAGGATTGCGTACGGTGATCCTGGCCGCGGCGACCGAGGAGTTCGCCGAACGCGGCTACGACCAGGTGACGATCCGGGACATCGCCGCCCGAGCCGGGTGCTCCCCCGCGATGGTGATGAAATGCGGCGGCAGTAAGCGGGACCTGTTCTACGCCGCCGCCACCATCAACCCTCCGCCGTTGCCGGACGCGCCCACCTCGCGACTCGGCGCGGCACTCGTCGGAGACCTGATCGCCCGGTTCACAGACCACTCGTTGGAGCCGCTCAACCGGGCACTCGTACTCCGGCTCACCGCCCCGGACCCCGCCTCGGTACGCGAGCGGTTCATCACCGGCTACCTGGACCCGCTCGCCGAGCGCCTCGGCGGCGGGGTCGACGCCCGGCTCCGCGCGGAGCTGGTCGTGGCCGCGCTGCTCGGCCTCGCCGCGACACTGCGGATCCTGGAGGCGCCCACCGCGAGGGCCGCGACGGCCGACGTGCATCGCCGGTACGCCGACGTCGTACAACGCCTCCTCACGGACCAGGGCTGACGGCCCGGTACGGTCGGCCGGTGCAGGCTTTCGAATCGGTGTCCTCGTGGCGGCAACCCGAGCCGGTGCCGATGTCCACTGCCCGGACTGCGCTCGTCACCGACGTGGCCACCCGGGTCTGTCGGCTCAGCCCCGGTAGGGTCCGGGTCGCCGTCGACGGCTACACGGCGGCCGGTAAGACCAGCTTCGGCCACGAGCTCGCCGCGGCGGTCAGGACTCTGGGACGGCCCACGCTGCGGGCCTGCCTGGACGACTTCAAGAACCCGTGGCGGGAAGCAGGTGAGCGTGGCTACGACCGGCTCAGCGGCGAAGGCTATTACCGCAACGCCCACGACTTCACCTCCGCGCGAGAGCTGCTACTCAAGCCGGCAGGGCCCGACGGCTCCGATGAGGTGGTGCTCTGCGGCCACGATCCGCTGACCGGTGAGGATCACCGCACCACAGTGGTACGAGCACCGGACGACGCGGTACTGATCGTCGATTCCGTGTTCGCCTTCCGCCCCGAGTACGACGACCTGTGGGAGTACCGGATCTGGCTGGACGTCGACGCCTCCGAGTCGCTGCGACGCGGGGTTGCCAGGGACAGTGACCGGGAGGGCCTGGACGAGGCGACCCGGGTCCACCGGGACCGCTACCACGTCGCCGAGTCGATCTACCTCGCCGAGGTACGGCCCCACGAGCGAGCGGATCTCGTGATCGACAACCGCGACTTCGCCAATCCCCGGATGCTTCAGTAGCAGCGCACCTCGTACACCGCCGCCGACGGGTCGCCGTTGCTGGCGTGTACCACCAGCCGAAGCCGGGACGTGGTGACCGGCGCTTCGAGCGGGTGCACCCGGCCGCGCTGGTAGTTGCCCTCGACCCGCACCAGGTCACGCCACCCGCCGTCGTGCCACGCCTGGAGGGTGTAGTCACGGACGCACTGGGGGTCGGCGGCGAGTGCCGGGTAACTGTCGTACTCGTGGGCGATGTTGCCGGCGAAGGTCAGCTCGACCTGAGCGATGCGTTGCGGGCTCGGCCAACTCAGTTCCAGCCAGGCGTCCAGCGGTGCGGCCGGGTCGGAGCGCCACAGGTTCGTACCGTGGTGTGGCCGGGTCACCCCGCTGATGACGTTCTCCGGTTCGTAGCAGCTCTGCGGCGGCGAGACCCGGAAGCTCATGGTCATGCCGCGACCGAACCGCCGCATCCGGCCCGGTGCCATCTCGAACGCCGCCATGTGCGCCGGCACCAGGTGCCCGGCGCGGTGCCAGGTGAGGTGCTCGCTGGCGTCCAGGTCGAGCCGTACGTACCGGCCCGCCTGCTCGGGTGAGGCCGGCAGTCCCACGTCCCAGCCGATCCAGTGGCCGTCGCCGGGCGGCACCACCAGCTCGGTGGTCGCGAGCGGGTCGCCCGGCTCGCTGCGGTAATCCCAGATGTGCTCGACGTCGTACAGCCGGGCGGGGATGCGTACCGGCTCGGGCGCGGTGTTGCTCAGGCACACCTCCAGCCGGTCCAGGGGTTCCGGGCCGCGGGCGATCCACTGCCCCCGGCGGTGCGCCAGGACGTCACGCTGTTCGTCGGCGGCGACCACCGGCGCCGCCATCGGACCCGAGGGGTTCGTCGGCTTTGCGGGCCCACCCCCGTGCAGCCGCGCGGCCGAGCTGGCGGTCACGGTCGCCGTCCGTGCCAGGTCACGGTCGTCGGCGTTCGCCACGTGCGGCAGGAACGCGCCGTCCCGCAACAGGGTCTGCTGCACCGTGGTGATCGCGTGTTCGGGCACCTGGTGCGCGGTCAGTCCGAGATCGTGGGCGACGTACGCCGCGGTGCCGGCGGCCTGGCCGACGACCGCGGTGGTCGCCTGCACCCGTACCGACCCGAGGGCGACGTGGCTGGCACTGATGTCGCGTCCGGCGAGCAGCAGGTTGTCGACGTCCTTCGCGATCAGGGAGCGCAACGGGATCCCGAACGGCCCGACGTACCCGCTCACCGACGCGTGGGAGGTCTGCTGGTAGCCCTCGGCGGCGGTCGGTTCGCTGGTCGGGGCGAGCAGGCCGCCGGGGGTGTGCAGGTCGATGTTCCAGCCGCCGTACGCCACCTCGTCGGGGAGCCCTGGATCCTGGTCGAGGTCATGCTGGGTCATCAGGTGCAGCCCCAGGATCCGGCGGCTCTCCCGTTTGCCGGGCACCTGGCCGATCCAGTCCAGCGCGTACGTGGCCGCTTCCTCGGCGAACCGGGGGTCCTTGTTCTTGATCCAGTCCCAGATCCCGAGGGCGTGCCGGGTCAGCTCGTGCCGGATCTTCTCGGCGTCGTAGATGGTGTGCCACGGCACGCCGATCTCGATCCACCAGTAGCCGCCCCGGGCGTCGCGGGGCCGGCGGCCACCCTTGTAGAAGAAGCTGGCGTCGTCGTACTCGACGGCCCACTCCGGCAGTACGAACGGCACCGGCCGTCCGACGTCCCTGGTCTTGATGTGGATCGAGTTGCCCATCACGTCGTCGCTGGCCCGCTCGGGGGCATGGGGCTCATCGAACTCGTCGCGACCTTCCGTACCCATCCGCCATTCGCAGCCCGCGAGATCGGCGACCACGCCGTCGCCGGTGCAGTCGATGAAGAACCCGCCGTCGATCCTCAGCTCGGTCTCCGCGGCCGCGACCCGGCCCGTCACCGACCGGATCCGGCCGTCGGTGACATGCACGTCCTGGATGGACGTGTTCAGGTGCACCGTCAGACCGGGGGTACGCATCGCGGTGTCGTACAGCACCAGGTCCCAGACGCTGTTGGTCCACCCGTTCTCGAAGATCTCCTCGTGGTTGCGGGCGCGTTCCTCGATCAGCAGCTCAGCGATGATGCCGCTCTCCCGCGCGTACCCGTGGTAGACGGCGGCGCCCCGGGGGACCACCCGTACCTCCGAGGAGCTGTTGCCGCCGAGCACCGGCCGGTCCTGCACCAGGCAGGTACGCGCACCGTGCCGGGCGGCGGCCACGGCCGCGCAGAACCCGGCGAGTCCCCCGCCACAGACCACGATGTCGTACGCCTCGCGTACCCGTCTCACGCGTTTCTCCTTCTGGTGTCAGCCTTTGAGGCCAGTGGTGGCGATGCCGTCCAGCAGCCGCCGCTGGAACAGCACGAAGAACCCGAGCACGGGTACGAGCGAGAGCATCGACATCGCGAACAGTTGCCCGTACGACTGCTGCCCTAGCCCGTTGAGGAACAGCCGCAGCCCGAGCGGCACCGTGTACGTCCCGGTGTCGCTGAGGTAGATCAGCGGCGTCAGGAAGTCCTCGTACGTCCAGATGAACGTGAACACCGCCGTGGTCGCCAGCGCCGGGCGCATCAGCGGCAGGATCACTTTCGTGAACGTGGCGAACCTGCCGCAGCCGTCGAGTTCGGCGGCCTCGTCCAGCTCGGTCGGCAGGCTCCGGATGAACTGGACCAGCAGGAAGATGAAGAACGCGTCGACGGCGAGGAACTTCGGCACCACCAGCGGCAGGTACGTGTCGACCCAGCCGACGTTGTAGAAGACGAAGTACTGCGGCACCAACGTGACGTGCGCGGGCAGCATCACGGTGCCGAGCATCAACGCGAACCACAGTTTCCGGAACCGGAAGTTGATCCGGGCGAACGCGTACGCCGCCAGCGAGCACGAGACCACGTTGCCGATGCAGGCACCGGCGCACACCAGCAGCGAGTTGACGAGGAACCAGCCGAAGCTCACCTCGTTGGCGCTCCACCCGGCGGTGTAGTTCTCCAGCGTCGGCGAGCCCGGAATCAACGACTGGCTGCCGAAGATCTCCTCGGACGGTTTCAGTGAACTGCCGAGCAGCCACAACAGCGGGTACGTCATCACCACCGCCGCGAGCAGCAACCCACCGTGCAGCAGCAGACTCTGCCACCGGGGGCGCGTGGCGCGACGTGCAGCCGGCTCAGGCTCAGGCTGCGCCTCGGGCTCGGGGTCGGGCATCCGGTTCACCTCCTGGAGTCCTCGTAGAACACCCAGAACCTTGACGACCAGAAGGCGACCGCGGTGAACGTCCCGACGATGGACAGCAGCACCCACGCCATCGCAGAGGCGTAGCCCATCCGGAATTCCCCGAAGCCCTGGATGTAGAGGTAGAGCGTGTAGAACAGGGTGGAGTCAACCGGCCCCCCGGTGCCGTTGCTGACCACGAACGCGGGCGTGAACGCCTGGAACGCCACGATGGTCTGGAACACCAGGTTGAAGAAGATCAACGGGGTGAGCAGCGGGAGCGTGATGGACCAGAAGCGGCGCGCCCGGCCGGCGCCGTCCACTGTGGCGGCCTCGGTCAGCTCACCCGGGATCTGGCGCAGCCCGGCGAGGAAGATCACCGCGGGCGAGCCGAACTGCCACACTCCGAGCAGCACCAGGGTGTAGATCGACCAGTCCGGGTCGGCGACCCAGTTGGGCGCCTGGATCCCCAGGTCCGCGAGCGTCCGGTTGACCAGCCCGTCGCCGCCGAACACCTGGCGCCACAGGATCGCGATCGCGACGCTGCCGCCGAGCAGCGACGGCAGGTAGAAGATCGCGCGGTACGCGTTGAGCCCGCGCAGCCCCCGGTTCAGCGCCACCGCGAGCCCGAGCGCGACCACCAGCCGCAGCGGTACGGAGAGCACGACGTACAGCCCGGTCACCCGCAGCGAGTGCAGGTACCGCTGGTCGGTGGTGAACATCTGGGTGTAGTTCGACAGCCCGATCCACTCCGGCGCGTCGAAGAGGTTGAACTCGGTGAACGACAGGTACAACGACCCCAACATCGGCCCGGCGACCAGCAGGACGAACCCGAGCAGCCACGGCAGCAGGAACAGGTGCCCGGCGAGGTTGTCCCGCCTGCGCCTGGCCCGCCGGCCCGCTACCACCCGACGCGCTTCCCGTTCCCGCTTGTTTCCGGAAACAAGTGGCTTCACGGCGCCGCGAAGCCGCTTGTTTTCGATTACCGGCGCGGATTCGCCCGGCGTGGCGTCGGTCGCCATCGAGCCGGCTCAGCCGTCCTTGCCGGCGGCCTTGAAGAACTTGTCGGCCGCCGAGTCGATGCTGGTCTTCCCGAAGCCGACCGCCTGGTTGAGTCGGTCGAACTCCTCCCGGAGCGCGGTGAAGCCCTTGGGCCACAGCCGGTTCAGCGGACGCGAGTGTGCGGTGACGGTGTCCATGAAGTCCAGCGCCAGCCGTTCGGTCTCGTCGACCTTGCCGCGCAGCCGTTCCCGGGTCGCCGCGGACGGTGGTGCGCCGAGCGCGACACCGAGGGCGTCCGCGGCGCCCTTGTCGTTGACCAGGAAGTCGATCAGTGAGGCAGCCTTCTCCGGCTTCTCGGTGTGCGCCGACGCCGACCACAGGCTGGCGGCGTTGACCCACAGTCCTGGGGTACGGGCGTTCCACGGCGGAAGTACGACGCCGACCTCGTCCTTCATCGACGACGCGTACGTGACGATGTCCTGAGTCCAGCCGAAGCCGAGCGCCGCCTTCCCGGCGACCAACGGGGACTGGGTGATCTGGCCGGCCATCTGGGCCGTCACCGCCGCCGCCGGAACCGCTTTCCCGTCACGCAGCTCGTCCCAGTACGTGAACCAGTCGACCACGTCGTCCCTGGTGACGGCGATCTTCCCGGCGGTGTCGTAGAGCTCCTTGCCGCGGTCCCGTACGAACACGGTGAACAGGATCAGGTCGCCACCGGAGTCCTGCAGCCCGTAGGTGTTCGAGCCCAGAGAGCTGCGCAGCTTGCGGGCGATGGTGGCGAGGTCGTCCCAGCTCCACGGCTTCGTGGGCAGCGTGACCTTGGCGTCGCTGAGCAGGCGCTTGTTGTGGATCAGCCCGAGCGCGTTGGTGGCGGCCACCACGGCGTACAGGGTGCCGTCGACGGAGCCGAAGTCACGGATCTGTTTGTCGATGTTGTCGAGTCGTAGCTGGTCACCGTGCTTGTCCAGGTCGAGCAGCGCTTCGCGCTCGGCGTACTCGGGGAGGAAGCTCGCCGCCTGCATCACCAGGTCGGGGGCGTTGCGGCTCGCGGTCAGGGTGGCGAGCTTGTCCCAGTAGCCGTCGAACGGCAGCGACTCGGACCGGACCTCGGCGCCGTCTTTGGATTTCTCGTACCGGTCGAGGGCTTTGCGTACCGCCTTGTTGAGTACCGGATCGCCCCACCAGGTGGCGCGCAGTGTGTCGCCGCTGGCGCCGCAGCCGGACAGGCCGACGGTGGCGGCGACGGCCGCACCACCGGAGAGCGCCAGGAAACGCCGACGGCTGAGGTCTGGGTTCATGAGGTTCCTCCGGGGCGAGCGAGTGTAACGTTAAAATAGGTACGATGGACGCCCCTGGTCAATAGCCTGTCCCAGGCATCGGTACGGATGAGGTGGCGCGTGCGGCCGAGCGTGAAGGATGTCGCGCAGCTCGCGGGCGTGTCCCCGATGACCGTGTCGAACGTCGTCAACGGCACCAAGTACGTCGCGCCCGCCACCCGCGCCAGGGTCGAAGAGGCCGTCCGTACGTTGGGCTACCGGCCGAACGCCTCCGCCCGCCGGTTGCGCAGCGGACGCTCCGGGATCGTGGCGCTCGCCGTACCGAAGATCGAGCACGCGTACTTCGCCGAGCTCGCAGGGCTGGTCATCGAAGCCGCCGAGACGCACTCCTGGACGGTGCTGATCGACCAGACCGGCGGCACTCGCGAGCATGAGCGGATGGTGCTTTCCGGGCTGCGGGAGCAGTTGATCGACGGCCTGATCCTGTTTCCACAGTCCCTGACCCGGCGCGACGTGACCGAGCGGACCGGGTCGGTACCGGTCGTGATGCTCGGCGACCACGGCCGCGCCGAGAACATCGACACCGTGGTCATCGACAACGTCGCCGCCGCCTCCGCCGCCACCAGGCACCTCATCGACCTTGGGCGGACCCGGATCGCCGCGATCGGTGCCCGGCGTGGCCGGGGCGCCAGTGACGTGGAGCGGCTGCGAACCCGGGGTTTCCAGGACGCGGTACGCGGCGCCGGCCTGCCTCTCGACGAGCACTGGCGCGTCGCCGCGACCAGCTTCACCCGCGCCGAGGGGGCCCGGGCGATGAGCCAGCTGCTCGACCTGCCCGAACCCCCCGACGCGGTGTTCTGTCTCAACGACACCCTGGCGCTCGGCGCGCTCCACGTGGCCCTCACCCGCGGCCTGTCAGTGCCGGGCGACCTCGCCATCCTCGGGTTCGACGACGTGGAGGACGGCAGGTACAGCAACCCGCCGTTGTCGACCGTCGCGCCGGACAAGCAGCGGATCGCGACCGCCGCTGCCGATCTGCTGCACCGCCGGATGAGGTACGGCAGCGCGGCACCGCCGGAGCGGTACGTCGCCGGCTACCGCCTCCTCCCCCGCGCCACCACGAGCGGGTGAGCGGCCCACCGCCCGACCTCTTACGCACTCGCGGATGACGGGGCGTCCGGCCGTGGCGGCGTGCCAGCGCGTGACCGGATGTCAGGGTGGGCGAAGACGTACCCCCCGAGGAAGACCACCATCGGGATCACCGCGATCGGCAGCACGATGTACAAGAGCAGGTGGCCGAAGCCGGTGGTGAAGCCCAGCCCAAGGATGATCGCCGTGCCCAGCAGCACACCGCAGATACTGAGCCCCACCACGCTGCCCGGCGACGCCGCCCGCAACGGCGCACGGCGTACCAGCCAGCGACCGGCGAACCAGCCCCCGACCATGCCGCACACCACGGCCAGCCACGGTGCCCAGTCGTACGTCACCGGGGCGGCGGGGACCCCTGCTTCCGGGTCGAAAAGCCCCTCCTCCGCGATGGTGCCGACCACCACCACCAGAGTCGTGAAAGCCGCCATGACGAACGACATCCCGATCAACCCGATTATCGGCTTCCGGTTCGTACCCATGCTGTGCCCTTCTCGTAGGTGTTCCTGCTGAGTACGGGCACAGGCGAGGCTGACCGTGTACGCCAGAGCCCGCCATGCCCGCTGGACGGTGGTGCTTGTGGTGTCGTGCTCGATCTCGTACAGCTCGCCGGCCCACTCGGCCGCCAACTCGTCCCGGCTGGCGACCGGCCAACGACGCACCGCGGTGTGCAGTGCGCCTCTGACACACACCCCGACGGGTGCTGGCAGCTCCGCGCCGACCCGGAACCGCTTCGCGAGCGGCGCCATCACCACGCCACCCCCGCCACCGTTGAGCTGGCTCCACCCCATGCCGGCCTGGCCGGAGCCTGACGTGACCCGGAGTCGGCGGGTTTCACACGAGGCAGGAAATCCATGGCGTGCTGGGCACGGGCGGCCCCCTCGGCCGTCAGCAGGTAGTACCGCCGTGGCGGACGACCCTCCGTTGCCGGATCGATGTCCTCCCATTGCGATTCGACCCAGCCGGCCTTGGTCAACCGGGTGAGGATCGGGTACAAGGTGCCGCTCGCCAGGTCCGCCTCGGCCATCAACTGCAGGCCGTACCGGTGGCGTTCGGGTTCAGCCAGGAACGCCGCGAGAATCTTCGCGACCGGCAACGTGATACGAACGTCTTCAGGCATGGTTGGAACTCTACATAGCCCTGACAAGTTTCGCTACATAGGGGAGGCGCGAGCCTGTCGGGGCGCCGCCCTTCGCGGGCGCCACGCGTCAAGGCGCCGCCCCGGCTTCTCCGTACGGTCTCCCGCGCGACACCCGGTTTCCGTAGGGTCTGCGACACCCCACCCCGCGGAGGCCCTCATGATTCGTCGACTGTTCGCAGTGCTCGCCGCGGCGGCGGGCATCCTCGCCTGGTACGCCGCACCCGCCCTCGCCGCCGGCCCCCACGTACGCCCGCTGGCACGCGCCCACGCGCACAACGACTACGAACACACCCGGCCGCTGCACGACGCCCTGGACCACGGGTTCACCAGCGTGGAGGCCGACATCTACCTGGTCGGCGGGCAACTGCTGGTCGGCCACGACCCGAACGACCTGCGCCCGGACCGTACGCTGCGCAGCCTCTACCTCGACCCGCTTGCCGAGTGGGTACGCGCCAACCACGGCCACGTGTACCCGGCCAGTGGCCAGCAGCTGCAACTGCTGATCGACATCAAGACCAACGGTGCGGCCACGTACACCGCGCTGCACGAGACGCTGCGGGAATACCGGTCGATGATGACCAGGTACGTACGCGGCCACGTCCAGCGTGGCGCCGTCACCGCCGTGGTCAGCGGCGACCGGCCCCGCGAGCTGATGGAGAGCCAGTCCGTCCGGTACGCCTTCTACGACGGCCGGAGCAGCGACCTCGGTAGCGACGCGCCGGCCTCGTTCGTCCCGCTGATCAGCGACAACTGGACCAAGCTGTTCACCTGGACAGGCGACGGCGAGATGCCCGCCGCGGAACGGCAGCGACTGCGGGACTTCGTGCGTACCGCCCACCACAACGGCCAGCGGGTACGGTTCTGGGCCACCCCTGACGTGCCCGGGCCGCAGCGGGACGCGATCTGGCGGGAGCTGCTCGCCGCGGACGTCGACCACATCAACACCGACGACCTCGCCGGACTCGAAGCGTTCCTCCGCGAGGAGGACAGGCCCAGGGCCGCGTGACAAGGGCGCCTCTGCCACCTGGTTGGCCTGTGACAGGTCGACACGCCGATCCACGCGGCGTGTCGACCCGCCTTCAACCGACCAAGTCGGACTGGACCGGCTCCCCGCCGGACTGGGCCGGGGTTTCGCGGGACGGGGCCGGGGTTTCGCGGCGCTGTGTAGCGGCCAGCCACGCCGCGCTGACGACTCCCAGCACGGACACCGCGGTCAGCCACCAGAACGTGGTCTGGAAAGCGGAGTCGACACCGTCGGACAACCGGCGGGCCAGGATCACGGCGAAGACCGCCCCGCCGAGCGCGCCACCGACCCGTTGCAGGATGTTGACCTGTGTGGTGGCGTCCGGGAGCTGCTCCGGGGACACGGCCTGGTACGCCGCGATCCCGGCCGGCACCACCGCGACCGCGGTGGCCATCCCACGCACCACGAGCAGTCCCTGTACCGCGATCTGGTTCATGTCGGTGTCGACCAGCGTGAACGGCACCGTGGTGAGCACCGCCGCGACGCCCCCGTACAGGCTGACGACACCGCCGCCGTAGCGGTCCACGAGACGGCCGGTGAACGGCAGCACGCACGCCGTACCCAGGCCGAAGGGGATCAGCGCGATTCCGGTCTCGATCACGCTGGCGTCCCGTCCGACCTGGAAGTAGAGCGGGAACAGCAGCATGGAACCGAACATCGTGGCCCCGGTGAGAGCGGCGGTCACGGTGGCAGCGGCGTACCGCCGGTTGCCGAAAAGACTCAGGTCGAGGATCGGATTTTCGGTACGTCGTGCCCGCCAGACGAAGCAGCCGAGCGCGAGCAACCCGACCACGATGGGGGCGAGCACCTCTGGACCGCCGGGTGCGGCCCGCTCCCCGACAGCGGTCAACCCGTAGACCAGCAGCGGTACGCCGAGACTGACCAGCACCAGCCCGGACCAGTCGAGGCGAACCGGGGACGACTGTGGCTGGTCGTGGGGTACGTACCGCCACCCGAGATATAACCCGAGCACACCGAGCGGGATGTTGATCAGGAACAGCCACGGCCATGAGCTGACCTGCACGATGAAGCCGCCGAAGACAGGACCGAGCGCGGGCGCGAGTGTGACGGCGACACCGAGGCTCGCCATCACCCGACCGAGCCGATGTGGGCCGACCGCCTGGCCGAGTACGGTCTGCCCCGCCGGTATCAGCACGCCGGCCGTCAACCCCTGGAGCACCCGGAACGCCACCAACGACACCACGTCGTCGGCGATCGCGCACAGGCCGGACGTCACGGTGAAGCCGGCCAGAGCTGCCAGCCAGATCCGCCCGACCCCGAACCGGCGCCCGAGCCACCCGCAGGCGGGCAACGACATCCCCAAGGCGATCAGGTACGCGTTCGCCACCCACTGCGCCTGGCTGAGGCCCGCGTTCAGGTCGCGAGCGATCGTGTGGAGGCCGACATTGACGACCGAGGTGTCAAGCCCGCTCATGAACGCGCCGAACGCGATCACCGAGGCGAGCCGCCAGACCTGCCACGGAATGGGCCCGGCCGCCCCCGCGGCGCCGCCGGGCCCCACCCGCTCTGTCGCGGTGCGGGATCCCGCCCGCGCAGGTGTCATCAGGCCGCCTGCCGTACCGCCCGGAGCGCCGTTCCCCAGGCGATCAGCTGGTCGAGAAGTACGTCCAGCTCCTGCTCCCGATGGGGCTGCGGAGTGAACGTCCCGCTGTCGAAGTCGAAGTCGCTGAACAGGGGCAACGCCACCTGCGCCCGGACGTCGGCGACCTGCAGCTCTCCCATCACCACGCGCAGATGCTCGACCGCGCGAGCACCGCCGGCGTCGAGGCCGTAGCTGACGAAGCCGGCGGCCTTGTTGTGCCACTCCTGGTACAGGTAGTCGATCGCGTTCTTCAACGGGCCGGGGATCGAGCGGTTGTACTCCGGAGTTACGAACAGGTACGCGTCATAGCGGGCGATCGTGTCCGACCACGCCTTGGTGTGCGGCATTTCGTAGCTGTCTCGTCCGTACGCCGCGGGCGACGGTTCGTCGAGCACCGGGAGCTGGTAGTCGGCGATGTCGACCAGTTCGACAACGGTGCCGTTCCGCTGCTCGGCCCGCTGCTGAACCCAGCGCGCGATTGCCTCGCCCCGGCGACCGGGGCGGACACTGCCGACGATGACGGCGAGTGTGGTGTCGTGGGTCATTTACCCTCCTCCTGCGGCGCGGAGTGCCAGTCGGCACCGCGCCTGATGTAAAGTAAAGCGTGTACGGCAATAATTACACCGGCCATTGGCCGAACTGAAGGATCTGAAGCTGTTGGACACATCACGCCCGACGACGAGACCCACCCGGGGAAGACCGAACAAGCACGACGCGATCACCCGCGCGGCCCGAACGGTCTTCGGTCGTGACGGGTACTCCCGAACCACCACCGACGCCATCGCCCGGGAGGCGGCGGTGTCCACCCGCACGCTCTACAAGCACTTCGGAAGCAAGGAACAGCTGTTCTCGTACGTGTTGCTGGACAGCGCGACCCGGGTGGCTGACGCGTTCGTCGAGTACGTCGAGGCGGGGCTACGCGACGCCACCGGACTGGAACAGCAGCTCGTCGCCATCGGGCGAGCGCTGGTGGCGCACCGGATCGACTTTCCGGACCACTTCGCGATGGTGGCGGTGATCAGCGTGGAGGGCCGGCACTTCCCGGAGGAGCTGTACGAAGCCTGGCAGCAGGCTGGCCCGCTACGGGTGCAGGCGGAGGTGGTACGGCGGCTGCAGGCGCTCGCCGACGCCGGCCTGCTCCGGATCACCGATCCGAGGCGTACGGCGCTGCACTTCACCACGTTGACGACCTTCGAGGCCCAC
>JBOGDK010000014.1:0-30456 GCA_050701795.1 Micromonosporaceae bacterium | reverse complement strand
GTCTTCTCACCGGTGCGGCGGTGCACCCCGATGGCCCATCCGGCGCCGTCCCGGTCGGCCCGGAATCCGACGGTCGACGGCAGGGAGATCGGGCGGCGGAAGGCCACCTCCACCCGGTACCGATCGGTGAGTCGGCCCTCCAACGCCGCCAGACAGCGCGCCAACGTCCACATGCCGTGTGCGATGGGGCGGGAGAATCCGGCCAGCTTGGACGTCAGCGGGTGCAGGTGGATCGGGTTGTGGTCGCCGGAGACACCGGCGTACCGGCGACCGATGTCGCCCGGCACCCGCCAGATCGCCGTCGGGTCCGGCGGTGAGGCCCGCGGCGTGGTCGGCTTGTCGGCCGACGTACCGCCCTTCGGCTTGCGCTGGCGTCGCAGGTATCGGCTCTCCTCCTGCCACACCGCCTCCCCGGCGTCGTACGCCTCGGTGCGCATCACGAACTCGGTACCGCGGTCGGTTTCGGAGAGGCTGTCGGCGCGTACCCGGATGGTCAGCGGCTGCTCGGCCGGAACCGCCCGATGCTGCGTGATGAGGTTGCCGGCGTGCACCATGCCGGGCAACGGGAACGGGAATGCGGAGTCCGTCATCAGGCGCATCGCGAGCGGGAACCCCAGGATGTGCGGGTACGTGGGCGGCAGGTACGGCGTCAGCCGGAAACCGCAGACCCGTGCGTAATCGGCCAGCCGGTCGGTGTCCGCGACGACGTCGGTGAGCACCAGCTCGGTGTCCGGTAGGTCGCCACCGCGCCGGGTCGGGGCGGTGAGCACCGCCTTCAGCAGCAGCGGACTCATGCGGGGTGGTGAGCTGAGTTCCTCGGTACGCATCCAGCCCTCCTCAGGCGCCCAGCAGGCTCTGGCCGCATACCCGCACCACGTTGCCGTTCACGCCCGCGGAGGCGGGATCGGCGAGCCACGCGACCGTTTCGGCGACGTCGCCTGGTAGCCCGCCCTGCGACATGCTGTTCATCAGTCGACCGGCCTGCCGGATCATCACCGGGATCTGCGCCGTCATCCGGGTCTCGATGAAGCCCGGTGCCACGGCGTTGACCGTGGCGCCGCGTGTGGCCATCGCGGGGGCGAGCGCCGCGACCCGCCCCGCCACACCGGCTTTGGAGGCCGCGTAGTTGGTCTGCCCGGCGTTGCCCGCGATGCCGCTGATGGACGAGACGCCGATGATCCGGCCACCCGGGCGCAGGACGTCCTCGCTGAGCAGTACGTCGTCGATGCGCTCCTGGCTGGTCAGGTTGACCTCGATGACCGAGTCCCACTGCTGGTCGGACATCCGGCCCAGGGTCTTGTCCCGGGTGATGCCGGCGTTGTGCACCACGATGTCGACACCCTCGTGTCGGGTGGCGAGGTGCTCAGCTATCACCGCAGGTGCGTCGACGCTGGTGATGTCGAGTTGCAGTGCCGATCCACCGATCCGGTTCGCCACCTCGGTCAGGTCGCCGCCAGCGGCCGGGATGTCGAGGCACACCACGGTGGCGCCGTACCCGGCGAGAACCTCGGCGATGGTGGCTCCGATTCCCCGGGCCGCACCGGTGACCAGCGCGGTCTGGCCGGAGAGCGGGCGGTCGGTATCGGCCGGGGCCGGTACGTCCGCGGGGCTGATCCGGATCGCCTGACCGGACACGTACGCCGACCGCGCGGATGCCACGAACCGCAGTGTCGAGTCTGCGGCGTCCTCGGCACCGGGAGCGACGTAGATCAGCTGCGCGGTGCTGCCGCGGCCGACCTCTTTACCGGCCGACCTGACGAACCCTTCGAGGGCGCGTTGCGCGGCGGACGCTCGGGGATCCGCCGCCAGTTCGGGCGGCGTACCGAGCACGATCAGGCGGCCACAACTGGTGAGCCCGCGTATCACCGGATGGAAGAAGTCGTACCCGGCCCGGAGATCGGTGCTGGACGTGATGCCGGTGGCGTCGAAGACCAGGACGCCGTACCGGGTGTCCGCGGCCACGTCATGGTGGACGTCGACCCCGGCGCCGAGGAACACCCTTTCCACCGCCTTGCCGAGCCGACCGTTGTCGGCAGCACCCACCAGCACCGGTCCGGTGATCTCGGGCGTGCCCTCCCGGCGACGCCGTAACGTCACGGGTGCGGGAAGCCCGAGCTGCTTGATGATCTTGCGGCCCAGCCCCGTGGTCGCGAACTGTTGGTAGCGGTCTGTCATGCGTCCTCCCTACTCTCGGGTAAGACTACTCATGGGTAAGTTATTGTCGCCAGGCAGGCAGGCAGGCAGGCAGGCAGGCAGGCAGGCAGGGTACGTACGTTACGCAGGAGGGCTTCATGGCAGGCAGGGTCAGGCGAGTCGCGATCGTAGGGGGGAACCGGATTCCCTTCGCCCGTTCGGGCGGCTCCTACGCTCACGCCTCGAATCAGGACATGCTCACCGCCGCGTTGGAGGGCCTGATCGGGCGGTACGGGCTCTCCGGCGAGCGGATCGACGAGGTGGCCGCCGGGGCGGTGCTCAAACACAGCCGCGACTTCAACCTCACCAGGGAGTGCGTGCTCGGCAGCCATCTCGACCCGCACACGCCGGCGTACGACCTGCAACAGGCGTGCGGTACGGGCCTCGAAGCGACGATCCTGATCGCGAACAAGATCGCGTTGGGGCAGATCGACTGCGGGATCGCGGGCGGCGTCGACACGACGAGCGACGCGCCGCTGGGAGTCAACGAGGACCTGCGGCGGGTACTGATGGACGTGAACCGGAGCCGGAGTCTGGGCGGCCGGCTCAAGCACCTGACCCGGATCCGCCCGGGTCACGTGGTGCCGGACGCACCGCGTAACGCCGAGCCGCGTACCGGACTGTCGATGGGGGAGCACGCCGCGATCACGGCCAGGGAGTGGCAGATCGGCCGCGAGGAGCAGGACGAGTTGGCGGTCGCCAGCCACCAGCGGCTCGCCGCGGCGTACCAGAGCGGGTTCTTCGACGACCTGATCACCCCGTACCTGGGGCTGTCCCAGGACCAGAATCTGCGCCCGGACTCCAGCGTGGAGAAGCTGGCGAAACTCAAGCCGGCGTTCGCAGACGGCGAGGGCGCCACGATGACCGCGGGCAACTCCACCCCGCTGACCGACGGCGCCGCGCTGGTGCTGCTCGCCAGCGAGGAGTGGGCCGCGCAACGACGGCTGCCGGTGCTCGGGTACCTGGTCGACAGCCAGACCGCGGCGGTGGACTACGTCTACGGCGACGAAGGGCTGCTGATGGCTCCCGCGTACGCCGTACCCCGGCTGCTGCGGCGCAACGGCCTTACGTTGCAGGACTTTGATTTCTACGAGATCCACGAGGCGTTCGCCTCGCAGGTGCTGGCCACCTTGAAGGCGTGGGAGGACCCGGACTTCTGCGCCAAGCGACTGGGCCTTGACGCGCCGCTGGGGAGCATCGACCGGTCCAGGTTGAACGTCCACGGCTCGTCGCTGGCGGCGGGTCACCCGTTCGCGGCGACCGGCGCCAGGATCGTCGCGACGCTTGGCAAGCTGCTCGCCAATGCTGGCAAAGGAAGGGGTTTGATCTCGATCTGCGCCGCCGGCGGGCAAGGGGTCACCGCCATCATGCAGCGGTGAGTACTTCAGCCCAAACCAGGGCTGACCAGATCCAGATGTGGGCTGGCGAGGGCGCAAGCGTCGTGTGCGGATTTGGCACACAAGCGAGCGAGAACGCCGCCAGCGCGCGTCTGGATCCGGTCAGCCGGCGATACCCGAATACAGCAGGTCTTTCCAGGACTCGGAGCCGAGTAGCGCGTACTGGCCGCCGGTGCCACCGAACTCCAGGGGCTGCCCGTCCGGACCCACGATCAGGCCGGTCGCGGGGTCGTAGCTGGCCACCGATGTGTCACTGCCGCTGTCACCGGAGTCCGGTTTCGCACCGGAACCCCCGCGCTCCTTGGGGGGCTCTCCCGCACCGTACGGCGCCGGAGAGATCTCCGGACCAGGTGGCCGACCTGCGTTCTGCCAGCCGCGTACCGAGGAGCCCTTGCTCCGCTCGCCATCGCTGCAGTGCGGTGGCTTGCCGCTGTTTTTGTAGACGCACGGTGGCGGGTCGTCGAAGTTGAGCACCAGCCCGAAGTGTGCGGTGCCGTCGCCGGGTGCGACGGTGTAGCCACCGGCGATCGCGAGCGGCAGCTCGATCAGCAGCGCCTCCATCCCCGCGATCCGCCGGGTGGCGATGCCGTTGACGGTGATCAGGTTGCCGAGCAGCGCCCCGACGTTGGGTTCGAGGTCGCGTACCAGAGTCACGACCTCCTTCGCCGCCGGCGGGCCGTCAGCGAGGATCTTGCGGATGTCGGGGTCGGCGTCGGCGACCGCCTTGGTCAGGGTCGCCAGGCCAGCGGCCCAACGCCGGATCGCGTCACCGGACAGCTCCTGGGTCTCCAGGGCGGTACGCCCGTCCCGGATCAGTGCGATCGTCTCAGGGAGGTGTTCCCGGGCGTCGGTCAACAGCAGGTCACTCGCGTCCAGCAGCCGTCCGAGCGCCTCCTCGTTGCCTTCGAACGCCCGGCCGAGCTCGTCCACCACGATCGCCAGATCCTCCGGATCGACGGATCGGGCGAGGTTGTCCAGGTGGAACACCAGCCGTTCGACCGGAAGCGGGATGCCGGTGCGGCTGTTCGGAATCACGTCACCGGACTTCAGGTACGGGCCGGCATCGGTGTTCGGTCGTAGATCGATGTGCTGTTCCCCGATCGCGGACCGGTTGGTGGTCACGGCGCGCAGGTCCTCGGGGATCTCAATGCCGCGATCCAGCCGGAGTTCGACGCGTACCCCCTTCGGGGTCGGAGTGAGTGCCCCGACCCGACCCACCGGCACCCCGCGGTAGGTCACCGACGCGTTGGTGAACAACCCGCCGGAGGAGGTGAAGTTGGCGTGCACCAGATACGAGTTGCCCATCAGCGCGTCGCCGAGGCCGACGTAGCGCAGCCCGACGAAGGCGGTACCGACCAGCGTGATCACCGCGAAGATGGTCAGCTGCAACCGTACGGTCCGGGAGATCATCGGGCGTTCACCACCGCACCCCGCATCAGCGGCCCCCACAGCAGTACCGACAGGTCGCCGACTTCGGTGACCGGGGTGTCCGTCGCCGCGGCGACCAGCGGCTTGATCATCGCCTGCTCCTCCTCGGACCCGGCGTACCCCATCGTGGGATCAGTCAGCAGGGCGTCATCCACAGTGCGTCCCTGCGAGCCGGAGACCGGTAGATGGGATGCCGGTCCACGGTCGCGGCCCCAGTCGTACCCGGTGCCGTCGGGCTCCCACGGCGGGAACGGCGTCTGTGGGTTCGGCAGGCCGAAACAGTTCGGGCCGTACTTGCCGTTCGGCCAATCACCGGCGTTCTGCGGCGGCTCGTCGGCGCCCTTCTCGTACTTGCCCTGGTCTTTGGCGATTTCCAGCGTGATGTTCAGGCGTCCGTCGTGGAACGTCTCGCCAGTGGTCTTGCCGCCTTCGACGAGACCGCGGGTGAGGCAGGGGAACTCCGGCGAGAACCGGGCCAACAGGTTGGTCACCGGTGCGCTGACCTCGCCGAGCTGGATGATCCGGGCACCGTGCCGGTCGAGGAAGAACCGGGTGTGGTCAGCCATGTCGGCGGTCGACACCAGCATTGAGCGCAGTTGCCGGCGCTGGTCGTTGACCGTGCCGGTGCTGACCGTCAGGTTGCGCAGCATCTTCACCAGGTCGGGCAGCGCCTTGTCGTAGATGTCCACGACGTTGCCCAGCCGGCGGATGTCCTCGCGGATCGTGGGCATCTCCTTGTTGAGCTTCGCGAGGTAGTCGCCCAGCTCGACCAGGTGTTCGCCGAGTCGCTCACCACGACCTTCGAGTCCGTCGGCGATCGCGTTGAGGGTCGCCGCCAACTTCTCCGGCTTCACCGCCTTCAGCAGTGGCAGGAGGTTGTTGAGAGCCCGCTCCAACTCGATCGCGGTACTGGAACGGTCGATCCCGATCGTCGCGCCGTTGGCGATCGGTACCGGTGACGGCCGGTCGGGTGCGACCAGAGCGACGTACTTCTCGCCGAAGAGGGTTTTGGGAAGCAGCCGGGCGGAGACGTTCGACGGTACGTGTGCCGCCATGGCCGGGTCGAGTGCGAGCTGCAGGGTGGCGCGTTTACCGTTGGAGGTGATGTCGCGTACCTCGCCGACCTGGGCGCCGCGGATCTTCACGTCCGCGTAGGTGTTGAGCTGCAACCCGGTGTGATTGGCGTGCAGGGTGACGCGAAGTACCGGCGTGAATACCTTGAGATACGAAGCCACCGAGAGGGCGACCAGCGACGCGAGCACGATCAGGAATAGCAGCCCGAGGACGCGGCGTCGGACAACGGCGCCAATGGTGGTCATCGCGGTCGAGTTCCTCCTCGGCTAGCTGATCGCCAGCGAATTTACCGGTCGGTAGGGTCTGCGTCGAGAGTCGGATCACACGATAACCCTCCATCCAGCGGCGAAAGGTCCCCCAGATGCCCCGACAGCTTGCTCGGGTACGTGTGACGCCACTCGACGCGACGGGTCCTGAAGATGTTGTCGTCCACGACGGGGTGGTCATTACAGGCGTGGTCGACGGCCGGATCCTCCGCGTGGACCCCGACTCCGGGCGTACGGAAACGCTCGCGGACACCGGTGGCCGGCCACTGGGCATCGAGTTGTACGCCGACGGCAGGCTGCTGGTCTGCGACGCGCACCGGGGGCTGCTGGTGTGCGATCGGAAAAGTGGCCGGATTGAGACCCTTGTGGCCGAGTACGGCGGTCGGCCGCTCCGGTTCTGCAACAACGCCGCCGTGGCGGCCGACGGCACCGTGTACTTCTCCGATTCCTCGGCCCATTTCGGGGTCGACAACTGGCGGGGGGAGCTGATCGCGCGTTCCGGCACCGGCAGGCTGCTGCGCCGTACCACCGCGGGCGAGGTGGATGTGCTCGCCGACGGCCTGCAGTTCGCCAACGGCGTCGCGCTGGCGGCGGACGAGTCGTACGTCGTCGTCGCGCAGACCGGTGACTACCGGCTGGACCGGATCTGGCTCACCGGCGACCGGGCCGGCCACCGCGAGGTACTGGTCGAGCTGCCAGGATTCCCCGACAACCTCAGCACCGGCAGCGACGGCCTGATCTGGGTCGCGGTGCCGAATCCGCGGGACCCGGTGTTCGACGTCATCGTGAAGACACCGCCAGCGGTACGTCGCCGGCTCGCGGGCCTACCGGTCTGGTTGCAGCCGCGCGCGAAACGGTACTGGCGCACCATGGCGGTCGACGGGTCCGGCACGGTGGTGCACGACCTGACCGGACCGGGGGAGCGGTTCCACATGGTCACGTCGGTACGGCAGCACGACGGTCAGTTGTGGTTCGGCAGTCTCACCGAGGCCGGTATCGCGGTCGCCGACATGCCGTCGTAGTCCAACGGGGTCACCGATTCGCCGTGCGGGCGGCTGCCGTACCGCCGCGGGTCTGCACGTCCTGGGCGCTCGAGGGCCACGGATCTCTCCGGATCCGTGAGAACATTTCGCCGCACCCCGCTCCGTGAACCGGCCGGCCCTTGCCGGGCGTACCTCACCAACCGCCCCCGTCCATTGAGGACGTTCACCCCCCGGGAGCTGACCATGGTTGACGCCGTTGACCGCCGTACCCTGCTGCGCGCCGCCTCGGTGGCGGCCGGCACCGCGGCGGTGGCCTCTCCGTTCCTGCTGGGCAGTGCGGCGGCCGCCGACCGGCACTTCCTGCACGGCGTGGCGTCGGGGGATCCGCTGCCCGACGGCGTGCTGCTGTGGACCCGGGTGACCCCGGAGCCGGACGCGATGCCCGGGTCGGGCGTGGGGTCGACCGCATCGGTCCAGTGGCAGGTCGCGACGGACCCGGACTTCAGTGCCGTCGTGAACGAGGGTGCGGTGAGCACCGGGCCGGAACGCGACCACACCGTGAAGGTGGACGCGACGGGGCTGCGGCCGGCGACGACGTACTGGTACCGGTTCGGGTACGCGGGCACCTGGTCGCCGGTGGGACGTACTCTCACCGCGCCTCCGGTCGACGCCGACGTGGCCAGCCTGCGAATGGGCGTGGTGTCGTGTTCGAACTGGGAGGCGGGGCACTTCGCGGCGTACCGGCGGCTCGCGGACCGGGGTGACCTGCAGCTCGTCCTGCACCTGGGTGACTACCTGTACGAGTACCGCACCGGGGAGTTCGCCAGCGGCGGCACGGTGGTGCGTCCACACGAGCCGGCGCACGAAACCCTGTCCCTGACCGACTACCGGGTCCGGCACGGCCTCTACAAGACGGATCCCCAGCTGCAGCGGCTGCACGCCTCGGTGCCGTGGGTGATCACCTGGGACGACCACGAGATCGCCAACGACACCTGGTCCGACGGCGCCGAGAACCACGACCCCGCGACGGAGGGCAGCTTCGCGGACCGGAAGGCGGCGGCGCGGCAGGCGTACGCGGAGTGGATGCCGGTACGGCTCACCGACGACGGCCGGATCTACCGGCGACTGCGGTACGGGCGGCTGGCGGAGCTGTCGATGCTGGACCTGCGTTCGTACCGGTCGCAGCAGGCCTCGGGGGACGCGGTGGACGACCCGGCCCGGACGATCACCGGCGACGCCCAGATGGAGTGGCTGAAGAGCGGCCTGGCGGAGTCGAGCGCCCGATGGAAACTCCTCGGCAACTCGGTGATGATTTCGCGGCTTGACCTGGCGACGTTGCCGGCGTGGCTGCTGGGTCCGCTGGGCGAGCTGCTGGGCGTACCGAAGAACGGCGTGGTGCTTTTCAGCGACCAGTGGGACGGGTACAACGCGGACCGGGACGAGCTGGTGGGCCACCTGCGGCAGACGGGCACCGGGAACGTTGTCTTCGTGGTGGGCGACATCCACACCTCGTGGGCGAACGAGGTGACCACGAAGGAGACCGGCTCGACCGCCGCGGCGGTGGAGTTCGTGGTGCCGTCGGTGACCAGCGACAACATCGACGACATCGTGGGAGCACCCCCGAACAGCACGACCGGTGCGGCGTCGCTGGCGATCCGGGCCACCAATCCGCACGTCCGGTGGGTCGACACCGATCACCACGGCTTCGGGGTGCTCGACGTACGCCCGGACGGGTGCCAGATGGACTACTACTTCCTGTCGGACCGTACCGACGAGGCGGCAACGGCGACCTGGGCTCGTGGGTACTCCGTGGCGGACGGGTCCACCCGGCTCCAGCGGGCCGACCAGCCTGCCGCGTCCTCCTCCTCATGATCCACGCAGGTAACCGGAAACCAGTGGTTTCGCAGTGACCTGACGCCCCTGGTTTTCGGTCACCTGCGTCGATCTTGGACGAAAACAATCACGCGTGCTTGATTATTTCGGGGGCGGCTGCCAGGCTCGGGTGATGACGGACGCCACTGCCGTGTTCGATGACCTCGATGCCGAGAGTGACGACCTGGATCGGCTCGTCGCCGAGCTGCCCGAGGCGGAGTGGGCCACGCCGACGCCGGCCGCCGGCTGGACGATCGCCCACCAGATCGCGCATCTGGCGTGGACCGACGATCGGGCACTGCTCGCCGTGACCGACCCGGACGGCTTCGCCGCCGACCTCACTGCCGCACTCGCCACGATCGACAGCTACGTCGACGACGGCGCAGCCGAGGGAGCGGCGATGCCACCCGGTGACCTGCTCGCGCGGTGGCGGAAGGGCCGGGCGATGCTGGCCGAGGCGCTGCTCGCCGTACCGGCCGGCACCCGGCTTGCCTGGTACGGCCCGCCGATGAGCGCGGCGTCGATGGCGACCGCCCGGCTGATGGAAACCTGGGCGCACGGGCTGGACGTCGCCGAGGCCCTCGGGGTGCTGCGGGAGCCCACCGTACGGCTGCGCCACATCGCCCGCCTGGCGGTACGTACCCGGGACTTCGCGTACCTGGTCCGAGGCCAGACCGCACCCGCTGAGCCGTTCCGGGTCGAGCTGACCGGTCCCGCCGACGAGGTGTGGGGGTTCGGTCCCGAGGACGCCCCGCAACGCGTCACCGGTCCGGCGTACCACCTGTGCCTGCTGGCGGCGCGGCGCCGGCACCGCGACGACCTCGCGCTGGAGGCCTCCGGCCCTGACGCCGACCACTGGCTCGACATCGCCCAGATGTTCGCCGGCCCACCCGGAGCCGGCCGGGAACCCGGAGCGGACTCGTGACGGCCGCGCTGCGGATCGGTAACGCGTCAGGGTTCTACGGCGACCGGTTCGCGGCGGTGCGGGAGATGCTCACCGGCGGCCCGCTGGACGTGCTGAGCGGCGACTACCTCGCCGAGCTGACCATGCTGATCCTGGGCCGGGACCGGCTGAAGGACCCGACCCGTGGCTACGCCAAGACGTTCCTGAAGCAGATGGAGGAGTGCCTCGGGCTCGCGGTCGACCGCGGGGTTCGGATCGTCACGAACGCGGGCGGGCTGAATCCGGCCGGCCTCGCGGGCGCGTTGCGGGATCTGGCGTCCCGGCTGGGCATCGACGTCGCGGTGTCGTACGTGGAAGGCGACGACCTGCGGGGACGAGCCGCCGACCTGGGTCTGGGCGACCCGCTGACCGCGAACACGTACCTGGGCGGATTCGGGATCGCGGAGTGCCTGCGGGCCGGGGCCGACGTGGTGGTCACCGGACGGGTCACTGACGCTTCCCTGGTGGTGGGGCCAGCCGCCGCGCACTTCGGTTGGCAGCCGGACGACCTCGACCCCCTCGCCGGGGCGGTGGCCGCCGGTCACGTGATCGAGTGCGGTACCCAGGCAACCGGCGGGAACTACGCCTTCTTCACCGAGCTTGCGAAGCAGCACGACGTGACCCACCCCGGGTTCCCGGTCGTGGAGATCCACCCGGACGGCTCCAGCGTGATCACCAAGCACGAGGGGACCGGTGGCGTGGTCACCATCGGCACGGTCACCGCGCAACTGCTGTACGAGATCGCCGGCGCCCGGTACGCCAACCCCGACGTCACCGCCCGGTTCGACACGCTCCAGCTCGCGGACGACGGCCCCGACCGGGTACGGGTCACCGGGGTCCGTGGCGAGCCGCCACCGCCCACCCTGAAGGTGGGGCTGAACTCCCTCGGCGGGTTCCGTAACGAAGTCACGTTCGTCCTCACGGGACTCGACATCGAAGCGAAGGCTGATCTGGTGCGGGAGCAGATGGAGGCCTCGTTCGGCGACCGCCGGCCGGCCGGCGTGCGGTGGACGCTGGCGCGTACCGACCGTGCCGATGCCGATGTGGAAGAGGAGGCCTCGGCGTTGCTGCGGCTCGCTGTCAAGGACCCCGACGCGGAGATCGCGGGGCGGGCGGTCAGCCAGGCGGGGATCGAGTTGGCGTTGGCCAGCTACCCGGGGTTCCACGTCACCGCGCCGCCCAGCGACGCGTCCCCGTACGGGGTGTTCACGGCGGCGTACCTGGACGCCGAGGTGGTCAGGCACACCGCGGTGCTTCCCGACGGCACCCGGGTCGAGGTGCCGTACCCGGCGAAGACACAGCCGCTCGCGGAGGTGGCGGAACCGGCGTTGCCGGAGCCGTTGCCGGACGGTCCGACCAGGCGGGCACCGCTCGGCCGGGTGGCCGGCGCCCGCAGCGGGGACAAGGGCGGTAGCTGCAACGTCGGCGTGTGGGCCGTCACCGACCAGGCGTGGCGCTGGCTTGCCCACCACCTGACCGCCGAAGAGTTCGTACGGCTGCTGCCGGAGGCGGCGGCCCACCCGGTCACCCGACACCTGTTACCGAACCTGCGGGCGGTGAACTTCGTGGTGGACGGGCTGCTCGGCGAGGGCGTCGCCTCGCAGGCCCGTTTCGACCCCCAGGCGAAGGCGGTCGGGGAGTGGCTGCGGAGCCGGCACCTGGACATCCCGGAGGACCTGCTATGACCACGAGCAGCGAACCCGGGGGCGTCGACGACCCGTTCGACACTCCGGTGCGGCGGATCCTGCGACAGACGGTGCGGCGGTTCGCAGAGCGTGAGGTGGTGCCGTACCTCGCCGAGTGGGAACGGGCCGGCGAGGTGCCCCGGGAGCTGCACCGCAAGGCGGCCGAGCTCGGGCTGCTCGGTATCGGCGCGCCGGAGAAGGCCGGCGGATCAGGTGGCGACCTCGTGGACGTCACCGTGGTTACCGAGGCGCTGTTCGAGGCCGGCGCCAGCGGCGGGCTGGTGGCGGCGCTGTTCACCCACGGCATCGCGGTCCCGCACATCGCCGCCGCCGGCGACGAGACCCAGATCGACCGGTGGGTACGCCCCACACTCGCCGGTGAGCTGATCGGCGCGCTGGGGGTCACCGAGCCCGACGGTGGATCCGACGTGGCGGCGATCCGTACCACCGCCCGCCGGTACGGCGAGCACTACGTCGTGAACGGCGCGAAGATGTTCATCACCTCGGGGGTACGCGCGGACTTCGTCACCGTGGCGGTGCGTACCAGTGGGGACGGTGCGGCCGGCATCAGCCTGCTGGTGGTGGAGAAGGGCACACCCGGGTTCACGACCTCGGCGAAGTTGGACAAGATGGGCTGGTTGTGCTCGGACACCGCGGAGCTGTCGTTCACCGACTGCCGGGTCCCGGTGGCGAACCTGGTGGGCGAGGAGAACACCGGCTTCGCGCAGCTGGCGCGGCAGTTCGTCACCGAACGGTTGAGCCTCGCGGTGCAGGCGTACGCCACGGCCGAGCGCTGTCTTGACCTCACGGTGGCGTACGCCCGGCAGCGCCACACCTTCGGTCGCCCGCTGATCAGCCGGCAGGTGGTACGCCACCGGCTGGTCGCGATGCGGCAGAAGGTGGAACTCGCCAGGGCGTACACCCGTGGCATCGTCGTGAAACACGCGGCCGGCGAGCACCCGATGGCGGAGGCGTGCGTGGCGAAGAACGCCTCGGTGGAGGCGTGTGACTGGGTGGCCGACCAGGCGGTGCAGGTGCACGGCGGGATGGGGTACATGCGGTCCTCCGAGGTGGAACGGCACTACCGGGACGCCCGGATCCTGGGTATCGGTGGCGGCGCGAACGAGATCCTCACCGACCTGGCCGCGAAGCTGTGGGGGTACCAATGACGGTTCTGAAGTCCACCGTGGACTCTGGTGCGGCGGCGCACCGGGAGAACCGCGACGTGATGCTGGCCAAGCTCGCCGAGGTCGAGGCCGAACATGCCAGGGCGCTCGGTGGTGGCGGCGAGAAGTACGTGACCCGGCACCACAAGCGCGGCAAGCTGCTGCCGCGGGAACGCATCGAGCTGCTGCTCGACCCGGATTCCCCGTTCCTGGAGTTGTCACCGCTGGCGGGTTGGGGTTCGGACTATCCGGTGGGTGCCAGCCTGGTCACCGGGATCGGGGTGGTGGAAGGTGTCGAGTGCCTGGTCACCGCGAACGACCCGACGGTACGCGGGGGCGCCTCGAACCCGTGGACGGTGAAGAAGGCGTTCCGGGCCTCGGACATTGCCTATCAGAACCGGCTCCCCACGATCAACATGGTGGAGTCGGGTGGCGCCGACCTGCCGAGTCAGAAGGAGATCTTCATCCCGGGTGGCCGGATGTTCCGGGACCTGACCCGGGCCTCAGCGGCCGGGATGCCGACGATCGCGCTGGTGTTCGGCAACTCCACGGCGGGTGGCGCGTACATCCCGGGGATGAGCGACCACGTGGTGATGGTGAAGGAACGCGCGAAGGTGTTCCTCGGAGGACCGCCGCTGGTGAAGATGGCGACCGGCGAGGAATCCGACGACGAATCGCTCGGCGGAGCGCAGATGCACGCGCGTACCTCCGGGCTGGCTGATTACTTCGCGCTGGACGAAATGGACGCGCTGCGGCTGGGGCGGCAGATCGTACGCCGGCTGAACTGGCGGAAACGCGGTCCCGGGCCGGGGCCGGTGACGGAGCCGGTGCACGACCCGGAGGACCTGCTCGGGATCGTCCCCACCGACCTGAAGGTGCCGTTCGATCCGCGCGAGGTGATCGCCCGGATCGTGGACGGTTCGGAGTTCGACGAGTTCAAACCGCTGTACGGATCGTCGCTGGTCACCGGCTGGGCGCGGTTGCACGGCTACCCGGTGGGGATCCTCGCCAACGCCCGGGGGGTGCTGTTCAGCGAGGAGTCCCAGAAGGCGGCGCAGTTCATCCAGCTGGCCAACGCGGCCGACACCCCTTTGGTGTTCCTGCACAACACCACCGGCTACATGGTGGGCGCGGAGTACGAGCAGGCCGGGATCATCAAGCACGGCGCGTTGATGATCAACGCGGTGTCGAACTCGAAGGTGCCGCACCTGTCGATCATGATGGGGGCCTCGTACGGGGCGGGCAACTACGGGATGTGCGGCCGGGCGTACGACCCCCGGTTCCTGTTCACCTGGCCGAGCGCGAAGTCCGCGGTGATGGGGCCGCAGCAGTTGGCCGGGGTGCTCTCGATCGTGATGCGGCAGGGCGCTGCGGCGAAGGGGATGCCGTACGACTCCGACGGCGACGCGGCGATGCGGGCGGCGGTCGAGGCGCAGATCGAGGCCGAGTCGCTGCCGATGTTCCTCTCTGGTCGGCTCTACGACGACGGGGTGATCGACCCGCGGGACACCCGTACCGTGCTGGGGCTGTGCCTGTCGGCGATCCACAGTGGACCGGTACGCGGAACCGCGTACGACGGCACCGGCTTCGGCGTCTTCCGGATGTGATGACGAATGGGTACAGCATGATCAGGCGTCTCCTCGTGGCCAACCGGGGTGAGATCGCCCGGCGGGTGTTCCGTACCTGCCGTGGCCTGGGGATCGAAACGGTCGCGGTGTACTCCGACCCCGACGCTGACGCGCCGCACGTGACTGAGGCCGACATCGCGGTACGTCTGCCGGGTGCGACGCCGGCCGAGACGTACCTGCGGGGTGACCTGCTGGTCGACGCCGCAGCTACGGCGGCCGCCGACGCGATCCACCCCGGCTACGGCTTCCTGTCGGAGACTGCCGGGTTCGCCCGGGCGGTGCTTGACGCGGGACTGACCTGGGTCGGCCCGCCGCCGAAGGCGATCGAGTCGATGGGTTCGAAGATCGAGGCGAAGCGGCTGATGGCTGACGCCGGTGTGCCGGTGCTCGGACGGCTCGATCCGAACACCCTGATGGCGGAAGACCTTCCGGTGCTGGTGAAGGCGTCGGCGGGCGGTGGTGGCCGGGGGATGCGGATCGTGCACCAACTCGCTGATCTGCCGGCCGCCCTCGACACCGCGCGGGCCGAGGCGGCGAGCGCCTTCGGCGACGAGACGGTGTTCTGCGAGCCGTACCTGGAGGCGGGTCGGCACATCGAGGTGCAGATCCTGGCCGACGGGCACGGCACCGTCTGGGCGCTGGGGGAACGGGAGTGTTCGATCCAACGCCGGCACCAGAAGGTGATCGAGGAGGCGCCGTCTCCGCTGGTGGACGAGCACATGAGAATCCGGCTGTGCCAGGCGGCGACCGCGGCGGCGACCGCGATCGGGTACGTGGGCGCCGGCACCGTCGAGTTTCTCGTGGCCGGCCAGACCTCCGGAGAGAGGGCGAGCGGACCCGACCTCAGGTTCTTCTTTCTGGAGATGAACACCCGGCTGCAGGTCGAGCACCCGGTGACCGAGTGCGTCACCGGCACCGACCTGGTGGCCTGGCAGCTACGGATCGCCGAGGGCACGGCGCTGCCGCCCGAGCCGCCCGCCACCACCGGCCACGCCATCGAGGCACGCCTCTACGCCGAGGACCCCGGCCACGACTGGCAGCCGCAGGCCGGCACGTTGCACCGGTTCGCGGTACCGAATGTCGACGCCGAGTTCGTGGTACCGGGCGGTGCCGGTGCGGGCACAGGCGGGCTGCGACTGGACTCTGGCGTCCCGGCCGACGCGGCGGTGGTCTCCACGTATTACGACCCGATGCTGGCGAAGCTGATTGCCTGGGCGCCCACCCGGGACGAGGCCGCCCGGCGGCTGGCCACCGCACTGGCGGGAGCCGAGATCCACGGCCTGGTCACCAACCGGGACCTGCTGGTACGCGTGCTGCGGCACCCCGAGTTCCTGGCCGGCGACACCGACACCACGTTCTTGGAGCGGCACAACCTGGAGCGGCACAACCTGGCACGCCACCACGACCTGACCACCCCGCTCGCGGATCCCGACGCCGAACGCCTCTCCGCGCTCGCGGCGGCGCTCGCGGACGCGGCGGTCAACCGGGTGGCCGCGCCGGTGCTGGGCCAGCTGCCGAGCGGTTGGCGGAACGTACCGTCGCAACCGCAGCGTAAGCATTTCCAGGTGGCCGGGGAAACGGTCGAGGTGGCCTACCGGTTGACCCGGGACGGCCTGGTCGCCGAGGAGTACGACGGGGTCCGGCTGGTGTCGTCGAGCCCGGACCGGGTCACGCTGGAGGTCGGCGGCCTCACCCGGACGTTCGCGGTGGCGGCGTACCCCCGGATGGTCTGTGTGGATTCGGCGCTGGGGCCGGTGACGCTGCGTCCGGTGCCGCGGTTCGCGGACCCGTCCGAGCAGGTCGCGGAGGGTTCGCTGCTCGCGCCGATGCCGGGCACGGTGACGGTGGTCGACGTCGCGGAGGGCGATCGGGTCACCGCCGGCACCCGGCTACTGGTGCTGGAGGCGATGAAGATGCAGCATCCGGTGGTCGCGACCGAGGCGGGGATGGTGACGTCGGTGCTGGTGACGGTCGGATCCGCGGTGGACGCGGGCTCTGTGCTCGCGGTGCTGGAACGGGAGGACTGAGATGGATTTCGCCGAAAGTGACGAACGGCTGGCCCTGCGCGAGGCGGTGGCGGCGCTCGGCGCGAAGTACGGCCAGCGCTACATGCGCGAGAAGGCTCAGGCGGGGGAGAAGACCTCCGAACTGTGGGCCGAGGCCGGCCAGCTCGGCTACCTCGGGGTCAACATCCCGACCGGGTACGGTGGCGGTGGCGGCGGCATCGCCGATCTCGCCGCGGTCTGCGAGGAACTGGGTGCGGCCGGCTGTCCACTGCTGCTGATGGTGGTCTCGCCCGCGATCTGCGGCACGATCATCACCCGGTACGGCACCGACGACCAGCGCAAACGTTGGCTGCCGTCGATCGCGGACGGCTCGTACACGATGGTCTTCGCGATCACCGAGCCGGATGCGGGCTCCAACGCGCACAAGATCACCACGACCGCCCGCCGGGACGGCAGCGCGGCCGACGGGGACTGGCTGCTCAGCGGGCAGAAGGTGTTCATCTCCGGGGTGGACGAGGCGCAGTCGGTGATGGTGGTGGCGCGTACCGAGGACGCGAGGACAGGCAAGCTCAAGCCGGCCCTGTACGTGGTCCCGACCGACGCGCCCGGGTTGGAGTACCAGCCGATCGAGATGGAGATCCGCTCCCCGGAGAAGCAGTTCACGCTGTTCTTCGACGACGTACGGCTTCCGGCTGATGCGCTGGTGGGCGACGAGGATGCCGGGCTGCTCCAGCTCTTTGCCGGGTTGAACCCGGAGCGGATCATGGCGGCGGCGTTCGCGCTCGGGATCGGCCGGCTGGCGCTGGGCCGGGCGGTGGAGTACGCGAATAACCGCAGCGTCTTCGGCCAGCCGATCGGGGCACACCAGGCGATCGCGCACCCGCTGGCGCAGTGCGTGATCGAGCTGGAACAGGCCAAGCTGATGACGCAGAAGGCCGCCTGGCTGTACGACAACGGCGACGACATGGCGGCAGGAGAGGCGGCGAACATGGCCAAGTACGCTGCCGCGGAGGCCGCGGTACGGATCGTCGACGCGGCCGTACAGACCCACGGCGGCAACGGGCTGACCGCTGAGTACGGCGTCGGCAGCCTGCTCGCCGCGGTACGCGCCACCCGGATCGCTCCGGTGAGCCGTGAGATGATCCTGAACTTCGTAGCGATGCACACACTGGGCCTGCCGAAGTCGTACTGAGTTTGTCCCGTGCGGTCTTCGGGGAGTGGAGATTGATGAGCGAAGTCGTGCACGTCGGCGTCGATCAGGGGATCGGGACGCTGACGTTGGATTCACCGCAGAACCGCAACGCGCTGTCCCGGCAACTGGTCAGTGAACTGTCCGAGCGGCTGCACGCCGCCGAGAAGGACGATGCGGTCCGCGCCGTCGTACTCACCCACACCGGCGGTACGTTCTGCGCCGGCGCCGATCTGACCGAGGCGTCAGCGGGCGGGATGGCCGAGGGAGCGGCGGCGCTGCTGCGGTTGCTGCGTACCATCGTCGCGCTGCCCAAGCCGGTGATCGCCCGGATCGACGGCAACGTACGGGCCGGTGGCCTCGGTCTGGTCGGCGCCTGCGACATCGCGGTGGCCTCCGAGGCCTCGTCGTTCGCGTTCACCGAGGCGCGGCTCGGCCTGGCGCCGGCGATCATCTCGCTCACGGTGCTGCCCCGGCTGGACGCCCGTGCCGCGGGTCGCTACTTCCTCACCGGCGAGAAGTTCGACGGTTGCACCGCGGCGGAGATCGGCCTGGTGACCTTCGGCGCCGCGAACGTCGACGACGCGATGGCCGAGATCCTGGCGGGGGTACGAGCCGGCTCGCCACAAGGGTTGGCGGAGTCGAAGAAGCTGGTCACCGCCCAGGTGCTGGCGGCGCTCGATCAGCAGGGTGAGGCGATGGCGGAGCTGTCCGGCCGGTTGTTCGCCTCCGAGGAAGCCCGTGAAGGGATGCAGTCGTTCCTGCAGCGGCGGCCACCTCGCTGGGCGAACTGACCCTCGATGACCACCCCGCCGGCCACCGCCCGCCAGCCGCGACAGGAACGCAGCCGGCTCACCCGGCAGCGGCTGCTGGAGGCGGCGATCGACGCTCTCGCCGAGTACGGCTGGTCCGGCACCACCGTGGCCGTGGTGGCCGAACGGGCCGGGGTGTCCCGCGGCGCGGCCCAGCACCACTTCCGTACCCGGGAGGAGCTGGTGACCGCCGCCGTGGGGCAGGTCGCGTCGGTACGCCAGGAGGAGATCCGGCGTCAGGCGGCGCACCTGCCAACCGGGGCCCGGCGTACCGAGGAGGTGCTGGATCTGCTCGCCGGGCAGTTCGTGGGTCCGGTGTTCGCCGCGGCACTGCAGCTGTGGGTGGCGGCGGCGACGGACGAGGCGCTGCGCGCCGTGGTCGCCCCGCTGGAGGCGGTGGTGGGCCGGGAGACGCACCGGTTCACCGTGGAGCTGCTCGGCGCCGACGAGTCCCGTCCGGGAGTACGCGAGGCGGTGCAGGCGACCCTCGACCTGCTCCGCGGTCTGGGACTGGCCAATCTGCTCAGTGACGACACCGCCCGGCGTACCCGACTGCTGCGGGAATGGGCCCGGTACCTCGACGGCGTTCTGAAACCCTGAGAGCCTGTGACGCCGCGGGGGGCGCTCGTCACACCTCCGGGTGGTGTCCAGGCAGTTCTTACCCGGGGTAACATCTCGCGAGGAGCGTGGCTGGAGGCCGAGATGGACGTACTGATCACCGGGGCGGCACGAGGCATCGGCGCCCACACCGCCCGGCGGCTCGCCGCCCGCGGGCACCGGGTGTCGCTGGTCGGGCTGGAACCTGATGCGCTCGCCGCACTCGCCGCCGAACTCGGCGAGGCGCACTGCTGGCACGAAGCCGACGTCACCGACTCGGCGTCCCTGCACACCGCCGTGGCCGGCACCGCGGAACGGTTCGGCGGCATCGACGCCGTCCTCGCCAACGCCGGAGTCGCCAACTACGCGACCGTGCGGATCGCCGACCCCGAGGGATTCGCCAAGGTGGTCGACATCAACCTCACCGGGGTGTTCCGCACCCTCCACGCCGCCACCGGGTACCTGATCGAACGCAAGGGGTACGCGCTGATCGTCGCCTCACTCGCCACGTACACCCCGATGCCCGGCCTCGCCGCGTACGCCGCCAGCAAGGCGGGCGTGGAATCGCTCGGCCACGCGTACCGGCACGAGATGGCGCCCTTCGGGGTGCGGGTCGGCACCGCCCATCCGTCCTGGATCGACACCGATCTGGTGCGTAACGCCGAGGTCGACCTGCCGGCGTTCCGGAAGCTCCGCGCCGGGCTGCCCTGGCCGGCGAACTCGCTCACCTCCGTTCACGCATGCGCCAACGCCATGGTGCGCGGCATCGAGAAGCGCTCCCGCCGGGTGTACGTCCCGCGTTCGGTGGCCCTGGTCAACGCGGTACGCGCGGTGTTGACCAGCCCGCTCGCCGACGCCCTGATCAGGCGCCAGGCACGCCACCTGGTGCCGCGGATGGAGAGCGAAGTGGTGGCACTCGGTCGCCAACATCAAGCTCATACGCCGCGCTAACCTGAGGACCAACTGGCCATCTCGGGGCGGGCACAGACGGGTGCGGATGCACATGGACCTCTCACCACGGGCGTTCGCCGAACTGGTGTCTCCTGCCGGCCTCGGGCGACTCGCCGAACGGATCGGCGCCACCGCCCGCAACGCCGTCGAGGTCGCGCGTCACGGCGGGCTGCAGGTCAACGAGGAGGCCTCGCCGTACGTGGTCGCGGCGCGGCACGCCACGTACCGGCTCCGGCGCTACTTCCCGGAGCGCGCCGCGCAGCCACGACCGGCGGTGCTGCTGGTGCCGCCCCTGATGGTCTCCACCGAGGTGTACGACGTCTCGTACGACACCAGCGCGGTACGGGTCCTCGCCGACGCCGGGGCCGACCCGTGGGTGGTCGATTTCGGTGCTCCGGAACGCGAAGAAGGTGGACTGCAGCGCTCGCTGACCGACCACATCCTCGCCGTCAGCCAGGCCGTCGACGAGGTGCAGGAAGCCACCGGGCGCGACGTCCACCTCGCGGGGTACTCCCAGGGCGGGATGTTCTGCTACCAGGCCGCGGCGTACCGGCGTTCCAAAGGTGTGGCGAGCCTGGTGACGTTCGGCAGCCCGGTGGACGTACGCGGCCAGATCCCGTTCGGGTTGCCGGAGGACCTGGCCGTCAAGGGGATCGACCTGCTGGTCAACTCGGTGTTGGCGCAGCGGCACCTGCCGGCGTGGGCGGTGCGTACCGGGTTCCGGCTGCTCGACCCCGCGAAGACGTTGCGACAGCAGGTCGAGTTCCTGCTGCAGCTGCACAACCGGGAAGCCCTGCTGCCCCGGGAACGGCAGCGCCAGTTCCTGATGCGTGAGGGCTGGGTGGCGTACCCGGGGCCGGCGATCGGAGATCTGGTCGAGCAGTTCGTCGCCCAGAACCGGATGCTCTCCGGCGGCTTCACCGTCGCCAACCAACTCGTCACGCTCGCCGATCTGACCTGCCCGATCCTGTGCTTCCTCGGTGACGCCGACTCGATCGCGATGCCCGGCGCGGTACGCGGCATCCGGCGCGCCGCCCCGCGCGCCGAGGCGTACGAGGTCACCAGCCGCGCCGGTCACTTCGGTCTGGTGGTGGGCAGTAGCGCCGCCGAGGTGACCTGGCCGACGGTCGGGCAGTGGCTGGCATGGCGGGACGGCCAGGGCAGCCAGCCCAGTGCGGTCCGCCCGATGCCGGCCATCACCGACGATCACCCGAGCGGACTCGGTCCCGGGCTGCGCGCGCTGGTCGACGCCACCACCGAACTCGCCCAGGGCATCGCCTCGGCCACCACCGGGACCGTTCGTACCGTGGGCCTGCTGGCCGGCGAGGCCGCACGGCAACTGCCCCGACTGCGGCGCCTGGAAGGGGTACGTCCCGACACCCGGATCTCGGTCGGCCTGCTGCTCGACGAGCATGCCGCCGAACGGCCCGACGACACCTTCTTCGTGTTCGCCGGGCGGGGTCACAGCTACGCCGCCGCGAAGCGCCGGATCGACAACGTGGTGGCCGGCCTGACCTCGGTCGGGGTACGCCAGGGCGACCAGGTGGGCGTACTGATGGAGACCCGTCCCAGCGGGCTCGCGGTCATGGTCGCGCTGAACCGGCTGGGCGCTGTGGCGGTGCTGATGCGTCCCGACGGCCCCCTCGCCCGGGAGGCCGGACTCGGCCAGGTGAGCCGGATCATCGCCGATCCGCAACACGGCCCGGCCGCGATCGGGGCGCTCGCCGCGGCCGGTCTGGACATCCCGGTGCTGGTACTTGGCAGTGGTGGCCGAAGCACCCCACTCGGCGCGGGCCTGGTCGACCTGGAACGCATCGACCCCGACCGGGTGCCGTTGCCGGCCTGGTACCGACCCAACCCCGGTCAGGCACAGGACCTCGCGTTCGTGGTGTTCACCGGCGAAGGCGAGGCGACCCGGGCGGCGCGGATCAGCAACCGTCGATGGGCGGTATCCGCATTCGGTACGGCGTCGGCGGCGGCGCTCTCGGCGGCTGACACGGTGTACAGCCTGACCCCGGCGTACCACCCGTCGGGTCTGCTGAACGGCTTCAGCGGTGCGATCGCCGGTGGTGCCCGGCTCGCACTGACCACCAGCTTCGATCCGGAGAACTTCTGGCGGGAGGTACGCCGCTACGGCGTGTCGGTGGTGACGTACACCTGGAATCAGCTCCATCCGCTGCTGGAATCGCCGTCCAGCCCCGCGGAGAACGATCACCCGGTACGACTGTTCATGGGCTCCGGAATGCCGAAAGGGCTGTGGCGGCGTACCGAACGCAGGTTCGCGCCGGCCTCGGTACTGGAGTTCTTCGCCGCCACCGAGGAGGACGTCGTACTGGTGAACACCTCCGACGAGAAGATCGGGGCCAAGGGACGCCCGCTGCCCGGCAGCGCCGCCGTGCAACTGGTCCGGTACGACCCCGGCACCGACCGGATCTGCCACGGTGCGGACGGGTACGCGCAGCGGTGTCGCCCTGACGAGACCGGGATGCTGCTGGCGAAGGTGGAGCATGGACGCCCGCACGCATTGCGCGGGATGTTCACACCGGGGGACGCCTGGCTGCCCACCGGAGCCCTGTTCACCCGGGACGCCGACGGGGACCACTGGCTTGTCGACCATGCCGGGTCGGTGGTCCGTACCGACCGTGGTGCGGTGCCCGCGGTGCCGATCGAAGACGTGCTCGGTGACCTCGACCCGGTGGGCCTGGTGGCGGCGTACGGGTGGGGCGATCCGCCGTCCGCGCTTGTGGTCGCCGCGGTGACGCTGCGCCGCGCTGGCCGGCTGACGGCGACCGACCTGACCGCGGCCCTGGCGCCGCTCGGCGATGGACGTCCGGACGTGGTGAGCGTGGTCAACCAGATGCCACTGACCTCCCGGTACCGGCCGGTGAAGTCCCGGCTGCGGGCCGACGAGCTCCGTGCCGCGACCAGCCGGCGGCCGGCCTGGTATCTGGACCGGGCGGCCGACACGTACCGGCGGCTCGGCCCGGAGACGGCGGCGCGGCTGACGGCTGGCCGGACTACGGCTGGAGCCGGCGGGTGACCGGGCCTCGGGAGATCCCCCCGGTGATGGGCCGGATGCTGTCGCTGCTGCGGGAACCGCCCGGCTCGCCGGACGTCTCCGAGGGTTTCATCGACCTGCTCGGGGACCGGGCCGAAGGTCGCCGCAGCATCGCACAGTCGCTGATGCGGTCCCGGGTGATCCCCGAGGTGTACGAGCGGTGGTGGCGCCCGGTGCTCGGGCAGTTGGCCAAGGCCGGCGGTCCCTCGATGGCCGACGAGGTGGACATCGCCGTGGCACACCTCGGACTGGGGCCTGGCGACGTGGTGCTCGACATCGCCTGCGGTCCTGGCACCTTCGCCCGCCGGTACGCCGAGGTGGTCGGCGCGGACGGGCTGGTGATCGGGCTGGACGCCTCCACCACGATGCTGCAACGCGCGGTACGCGACACCACCGCTGAGAACGTGGGCTACCTGCGGGGCGACGCCGTCGACCTGCCGTTGGCCACCGACAGCCTGGACGCGGTGTCCTGCTACGCGGCGCTGCACCTGTTCAGCGAGCCGTTCACCGCCCTGGACCGGATGACCGACGTACTGGCTCCGGGTGGCCGGATCGCGTTGCTGACCTCGTGCGCGCGGGGCCCCGGGCTGGTACGCGAGGTCTCGGGCCTTCTCGCGGGCGTCACCGGGATGCGGCTCTTCGGTGCCGACGAGGTGACCGGTGCACTGACCGTACGGGGGTTCACCGACGTACGGCAGCGGGTGAGCGGTGTGCTCCAGTTCGTCGCCGGCACCCTGGAGACCGCGGCAGCCTGACCGCGGCGGCGCCCTGACGCCGGTTCGTGCCCCGGCCGCCGCCCCGTGCTCCGTCCGCCGCCGCTGCGTGCCGGCTCGCGACCCCGGCCCGCCGGGTCCGGCCCCGAGGTCAGGGGCGCAGCATCCGTACCACCAGGTCGGCGTACCGGCGACCGAGCTGGGTGGCCGAGGGGCGGGTCCGCTCGGTGTACCAGCGGGCCACGTCGATGCCGAGCGAGAGCACCGCGCGCGCCGCGGTCGGTACGTCGTCGGTGGCGAACCGCCCGGCGGCGACTCCGTCGCTGATCACGTCCCGTACCAGCTGCTCGGTACGCCGTCGCAGGTCTCGGACCGTGGCGTAGTCGGCGTCGGCGAGGGCGTGCAGCTCGTACTGCACGATCCGGGCGATCCGGTGCCGCCGGGCGTGCCAGGCCACGAAGTCCTCGACGAGCCGGCGGATCCGCTGCTCGGGGTCGTCGGACTCGGCCACGGCCCGGCGTACCAGATCCAGTGCCTGGGAGTGGCCGCTACGGGCGATCGCTGACAGCACCGCCGACTTGGACGGGAAGTGCACGTAGAGCGCGGCGGGGCTCATCCCGGCGGCGGTGGCGATGTCTCGGGTGGTGGTGGCGTGGTAGCCACGCTCGGCGAACGCGTCGATCGCCGCCATCATGAGTCGTCTCGCTGCGTCGGGCCTCACGTCAGGCCACAGCTCGGCTGGAAGATCGCCGCCGGAGCCGGAGCCGTCACGCCCGCGGCGGGCCGGCGCCGTGCCGGGAGGCCGGGCCGGCCGGGTGGTCATGATGGGGCCGGCAGGTCGACCAGCGCGGCGAGCGCGGCGCGATGCCGCCCGGGTGTGCCCAGCGCGATCTCGTCGCTCTTGGCCCGCTTGAGGTACAGGTGCGCCGGGTGTTCCCAGGTCATCCCGATACCGCCGTGCAGCTGTACGCACTCCTCGGCGGCCCGTACCGCCACCTCGGCACAGTGCGACTGCGCGACGGCAACGGCCACGGGTACGTCGTCGCTGCCGGTGGCGAGCGCGTCGGCGGCGTACCGGGCGGCCGCACGTGCGGTGACCAGCTGCTGCCACAGGTCCGCCAGCCGGTGCTTGAGTGCCTGGAACGAACCCACGGGTCGACCGAACTGGTGCCGCTGCTTCAGGTGCGCCACCGTGCTCTCCAGGCACCACGAGGCGAGCCCGACCTGTTCGGAGGCGAGCAGCCCGGCCCCGGCGAGCAGTGCTGTGGTGAGCGCGTCCCGTGCGGTGTCGCCGGCGGCGATCCGGGTGGACGCCGCATCCTCGAACGTCACATCGGCGATCCGCCGGGTCAGGTCCAGCGAGGTCAGCGGGGTGACGGCGGCGTCGGCGGCCCGTACCGCGTGGATCTCAGGGCCCTCGGGGCCAGTCACCGGCACCACCAGCAGGTCCGCGACGGTGGCGTCCGCCACGGTGCCCACCCGCCCGGTCAGCCCGGCATCTGTGACCTTCACACCCTCGGGGAAGTCGCCGCCGGGGTACGCCGCCAGCGATACCGCAAGCACCGCCGTCTGTTCACCGGTGGCGAGGTCGCGTACCAGCCCGGAGTCGCAGGCCAGCAGGGCCTCGGTGGCCAGCACCGACGACCCGAGGTACGGCACCGGGGCGACCGCGGCGCCGAGCTCTTCCAGCACCACCGCGGTCTCCCGTACTGAGGCGCCCGCGCCACCGAGCCGTTCGGGTACCTGGAGTGCGGTGACTCCCAGGTCGCGCACCAGCGCCCGCCACAGGTCGAGGTGGTACGGCTGCTCCGTCTCGCACCGGGCCAGCACGTCCGCGGCCCGGCACCGGTCGGTCAGCAGGTCCCGTACCGCCGCCCGGAGGTCTTCCTCGACCTGGGTGTAGAGCAGATTCATCCGGGCCTCCCGGAATCGGGCGGGGTGTGGCGGGGTCCGCGCGGTACGTCCTTCCACGGAACGTCCTTGTCGACTCTCGGCTCGGCGGGCAGCCCGAGGACACGCTCGGCGATGATCGTGCGCAGGATCTCCGAGGTGCCGCCTTCGATCGAGTTGCCTTTGGCGCGCAGGTACCGGTAGCCGGCCTCACGTCCGGTGAAGTCGACCGACTCGGGGCGTCGCATCGTCCAGTCGTCGTAGCGCAGCCCGTCCTCGGCGAGCAGCTCCACCTCCAGGCTGGACAGTTCCTGGGAGAGCCGGGCGAAGCCGAGTTTCATCGCCGAGCCCTCTGGTCCGGGGGCACCCACCGAGAGCTGCTGCCGCAGCCGGTGGCCCGCGAGCCGCAGCGTCTCCCACTGGATCCAGAGCCGCATCAGCCGGTCGTGCAACCCGGCGGTACGCAGCTCCGGCCGGTCCCGCCAGGTCCGCGCGACCACGCCGACCATGCCTTCTTCCCGTCCGGAGGCGCGGCCCCCGATCGCGACCCGCTCGTTCATCAGCGTGGTCTGGGCCACCTTCCAGCCCTCGCCGACCTCACCGAGCCGCAGCGTGTCGGGAAGCCGTACGTCGGTGAGGAACACCTCGTTGAACTCCGCCTCGCCGGTGACCTGCCGTAGCGGGCGTACCTCGACACCGGCGGCGGTCATGTCGCAGACGAAGTACGTCAGCCCCTGGTGTTTCGGCAGCGCCGGGTCGGTACGCGCCAGCAGGATCGCCCACCGGGCGTTGTGGGCCGACGACGTCCACACCTTCTGTCCGGTGAGCAGCCAGTCACCGTCCCCGTCGCGGCGGGCCCGGGTGGCGACATCGGCGAGGTCGGAGCCGGCGTTCGGTTCGCTGAACAGCTGACACCACACCTGTTCACCGGTCCACAGCGGACGCAGGAAGCGTTGCCGCTGCTCCGGCGTACCGAACCGGAGGATGGTGGGAGCTGCCATCCCGAGGCCGATCCCGATCCGGCGTGGATCGTTGTCGGGTGCGCCCGCGGCGGTCAGCTCGGCGTCGACCACTGCCTGCATCGCCCGGGGCAGGTTCAATCCGCCGAGCCCGGCGGGGAAATGGACCCAGGCGAGGCCGGCGTCGTACCTGGCCCGCAGGAACTCCAGCCGGTCGGTGCTGGCCGGGTCGTGCGCCGCGAGTAGCCCCGCGGTACGCCGCCGCAACTCCTCAGGCGTCATCGGCCCGCTCATGCGATCAGCCGTACCACGGTGTCGGCGACGCAGGCCGGTTTCGTGCCGCCCTCGATCTCGACCGTGAACCGCAACACTGCCTGCACCCCGCCCGGTACGCCGGTCACGTCCACCAGCTCGATACCTGCCCGGACCCGGGACCCGACCGGTACGGCGGCGGGGAACCGTACCTTCTCGGTGCCGTAGTTGATCCCCATCGCGATCCCGTCCACCCGGTAGACCTGCCAACCGAGCATCGGGATCAGCGACAACGTCAGGTAGCCGTGCGCGATCGTGGTGCCGAACGGACCGGTGGCGGCCCGGGAAGGGTCGACGTGGATCCACTGGTGGTCGCCGGTGGCGTCGGCGAACTGGTTGATCTGCTCCTGGGTGACGGTGTGCCAGTCACTGTGGCCGAGGTGCTGGCCCGACGCTGCGGCGAATTCGTTCAGCCCGTTGAAGATCCGCATCGGCGCTCCTCAGTCCCGTGGCCCGCCGGCCACGTAGATCACCTGGCCGGACACGTACGAGGCCTCTTCGCGTACCAGGAACGACGCCACGGCGGCGATGTCCTCCGGCTTGCCGGTACGCCCCACCGGGATCGACGCGGCCACCGCGTCCCGGAACTCCTCGAAGGACATCCCCAGGCTGGCGGCCGCCGTAGCCGTCATGTCGGTCTCGATGAAGCCGGGCGCGATCGCGTTCGCGGTGACCCCGAACCTGCCCAGCTCGATGGCGACGGTCTTGGTGAAGCCCTGCAGCCCCGCCTTAGCCGCGGAGTAGTTGGCCTGGCCCCGGTTGCCGAGCGCGGAGGTGCTGGAGAGGTTGACGATCCGGCCCCACTTCGCCTCGGTCATGTACCGCTGGGCGGCCCGGGTCATCAGAAACGAACCCCGCAGGTGTACGCCGATCACCGCGTCCCAGTCCGCGTCTGGCATCTTGAACAGCAGGTTGTCCCGGATGATGCCGGCGTTGTTGATCAGTACGGTCGGCGGTCCGAGCCGCTCCGCGATCCGGGTCACTGCGGCCTCCACCTGATCGGTGTGGCTGACGTCGGCGCCGACCCCGAGTGCGCGCCCGCCCGCTGACTCGATCGCCGACACGGTGCCGGCGCACGCCGTCTCGTCGAGATCCACGACGGCGACGGCGAAGCCGTCGGAGGCGAGTCGGGTGGCGATGGCGGCACCGATGCCACGGGCGGCGCCGGTGACGATGGCGGTACGAGGCTCGGTCATACGCTCCTCCGGGTAAGCAAGCGCTTAGCAAGTTACCGACAGGGCGTCCCGTGGGCAATCCCCCGAGGCGGGGCGGCCGGAGTCGGGCAACCGGGGTGTCGGCCTCAGGTTGCCCGGCGCCGGCGGCTCGACGTGACAAGGTCGACCGTGGATTGCGGATCCGGTGCGGCGTTGCGATGCTACTGGCGGGTAACGAACCGAGAGGCGGCGAACCATGCGACTGAGCACCACGGTGATGTATGCGGGAGACACCAAGGGCGCCGCGGACCAGGTGGCCGCCCTCGAAGAGGCCGGCATGGACGTGGTCTGGCTCGCTGAGGCGTACGGATTCGATTCGCCCACGCTGATGGGGTACCTCGCGGCAAAGACCGAGCGGGTGCAGATCGGCTCGGCGATCCTCAACGTCTACTCACGGACCCCGGCACTGATCGCGCAGACCGCGGCCGGCCTCGACGCCGTCTCCGGCGGCCGGGCGATGCTCGGGCTCGGCGCCTCCGGTCCCCAGGTGATCGAAGGCTGGCACGGGGTGCCGTACGACCGGCCGCTGGGGCGTACCCGTGAGGTGATCGACATTGTGCGGCGGTCCCTGAAACGGGAAGTGATCACCAACGAAGGGATCTACCAGATCCCGCTGCCCCCGGACGCGGGCACCGGTCTCGGCAAGCCGCTGAAGATGCTCACCCACCCGGTACGCGACCAGATTCCGATCTACGTCGCTGCGCTCGGCGAGAAGAACGTACGGATGACCGCGGAGATCGCCGACGGGTGGCTGCCGATCCTGTTCGTACCCGAGAAGGCGGCCGACGTCTGGGGCGGCGCACTGGCCGAAGGTGCCGCGAAGCGCTCGCCCGACCTCGGGCCACTGGAAATCGCCGCCGGCGGGCTGCTCGCGATCGGGGACGATGTCACCGCGCTTCGCGACGCGACCCGCCCGTTCATCGCGTTGTACGTCGGGGGGATGGGAGCCAAGGGCCGCAACTTCTACAACGACCTGGCCCGGCGGTACGGCTACGAAGCCGAAGCCGAGACGATCCAGGAGCTGTACCTGTCGGGACGCAAGGAGGAAGCCGCCGCCGCGGTCCCGGCCGAATTCGCCGAGCTGATCAACCTGGTGGGCCCGGCCAGCTACGTCAAGGAACGGATCGAGGCGTTCCGGGAGGCCGGCGTCACGATGCTGAACGTCACCCCGGTGGGTGAAGATCCGGTACGGGTCGTGGAACAGGTCAAGGAGTGGATCTCCTAGCCGGGTGCCCTTCGCAGCGGCGCGGCGGAGCCGTTCGACGGTGCGGAGCCGTTCGGCGGTGCGGGGCCGCTCGGGACGGCATCACAGAGCCAGAACCGGCCGGAACCGCCAGCCCCACGTAGCGTGAAAGTCGTCCCGCGAAACGATCCCGGGAGGACGAGATGGCGACCGTCGACCGCCGTACCCTGCTGCGCGGTGCGGCCATCGCCGCCGTCGGTGGCCCGTTCGCCGGATTCATCGCGCGTTCCGGGTGCACCCCCCGGTCCGACCCGCGACCCGCGGCGAGGCTGCGGCCGGTACCCGACAAGCGGGACGGCGAGGTGCGGCTGCACCTGCCCAGGGACTTCGGCTACCGCTCGTTCCACGACACCGGGGCCGGAGCCGAACTCGACGACGGCACCGTGCTCCCGGGCCGGCACGACGGGATGGCGGCGTTCCGCGGCCCCCACGACACCGTGGTGCTGATCCGCAACCACGAGGTGAACGGGCCAGGCGCCGCGTTCGGGCCTGGCACCCCGTACGATCCGCACGCGCGTGGCGGCACCACCACCGTCGAGGTGACGCCACGAGGTGAGGTACGGCGCGCGTACACCAGCCTCAACGGCACCGTGCGCAACTGCGGTGGCGGGCCGATGCCCTGGGGCGCCTGGGTGAGCTGCGAAGAGACCGTCAACGGCCCCGACGTCGGTCCCGACTTCAGCGGCGCCCGCAACACCTCGCTGGCCGAGCCTCACGGCTTCATCTACGAGGTGCCGGTCGGGGGAGAGTCGAGCCGGGAGCCGATCACCCGGGCGGGGCGGTTCGCGCACGAAGCGGCGGCGTTCGACCCCGGCGACGGGATCGTCTACCTCACCGAGGACAACTTCGGCTTCCCGTCCGGGTTCTACCGCTACCG
>JBOGDK010000013.1:0-30744 GCA_050701795.1 Micromonosporaceae bacterium | reverse complement strand
ACCCGGCGCGCAGTTCATCGGACTCGTCGACGGTACGCAGGTAGCGGACCCCGTGCAGGTCCGCGCCCGGTACGTCCAGCCGGCGCACCCGCGACCCGGTGGCCAGCAGCAGCTTGTCGTAGCCCAGTTCGTCACCACCGTCGAGGGTCAGCACCCGCGCGGCGGCGTCGAGCATGGTGGCGCGTACCCCGAGTCGCAGCTCGATGCTGTGCTCGGAATACCACTTCTCCTCGTGCACGAAGGCGTTGTCGCGTTCCTCTGACCCGAGCAGGTACCCCTTGGACAGCGGCGGACGCTCGTACGGCGCCTCCACCTCCTCACCGATCAGGACGACCTCGCCGTCGAACCCTTCACCGCGCAGCGTTTCAGCCGCCTTCGCGCCAGCCAGGCTGGCTCCCACGATCACGTACCGGTCCATGGCATCAGCCTCCACCCGGCGGGGTGCGGACTCAAGCCCACCACGCCGTCTCCCCGACCAAGATCACGTCCTGCCGAGGGTGTGCGGTCGCCGTGATCGCGGATCCGGCGCGGGCCCCACGGACCCCTCAGCCGGCCAGCCGGCGGTGCCAGGCCAGGGCCGACACGTCGGTCAGGCTGGCGACCTGGTCGATCACCACCCGTAGTCGTCCGGCGTCGTCGGACGCGGTGGACCAGAGGTGCCGGAACACCGGATCCAGCGCCCCCGGCGCACGCACCGTGAGCTGGTGCACCAACCCGCGCAGCACCTCACGCTGCTCGGCGTACCGGTCCGAGGCGCCGGGGCGCAGCATCACGTACCGCAGCGCCACGCCCTTCAGCAACGCACACTCGGCCCGGGCCCGCCGGGGCACCACGAGATCGGCGGCATACCTGGTCAGTGGCCGGTGTCCGTACCGCTGTCGGGTGGCGTCGGCCACGGCGGTGACGAACCGCCCGATCAGGACGCTGGCCGCCCGTTTCAGCGCGACCTGGGAACGGTGGCTACCGTCGTACGCTGTCACCGGCGCCAACAACGGGTCGGCCAGCAACTCGCCGAGCAACTCCGCCAGGTCCGCCGGCGTCTCCTCCGAGTACGTGGTGGCCACCTGGTCGGCAAGCCGTGCGCGCTCGTCGGGATCGGCCAGCCGGGACAACCCGATGTGCCCGGCGTACACCCCGTCCTCGACGTCGTGCACCGAGTACGCCACATCGTCCGCCCAGTCCATCACCTGCGCTTCTATGCACCGGCGCGCGTCAGGAGCGGTGTCCCGGAGCCAGCCGAACACTGGTGTGTCGTCCGGGTACACACCGAACTTGCGCTCCTCTGGCCGACGCCGCCACGGGTATTTGCACGCCGCGTCGAGCACCGCGCGGGTCAGGTTCAGACCGGCGCTGTGCCCTGCCGGATGGTCTACCTTCGCCTCCAGCCGGGTGAGCACCCGCAGCGTCTGGGCGTTGCCCTCGAAACCGCCGCAGGCCGTGCCCAGCTCGTCGAGTACGTCCTCGCCGTTGTGGCCGAACGGCGGGTGCCCGAGATCGTGCGCCAGCCCCGCGGTGTCCACCACATCCGCGTCGCACCCGAGCGCGGCTCCCATCTCGCGTGCGATCTGCGCCACCTCCAGGGAGTGCGTCAGCCGGGTACGCGGAAAGTCGTCCTCTCCCGCGGTGTGCACCTGGGTCTTGGCGGCGAGCCGGCGGAACGCCGCGCAGTGCAGCACCCGGGCACGGTCGCGCTGGAACGGCGTACGGTCCCCGCCACCGGGATGTCCGGGGACTGGCTTCGCCTCCTCAGTGACCCAGCGTGTTCGCGCGCCAGCGTCGTACCGGGGGTCTTCGGGGTCGTTCATCGCCGCTGAGCGTAACCGAACCTCACTCGCCGTACCGGCGGCGCTCAGCCGCCACGGGATACCCCGACCGGGTGCAGATTCACTGGTCGGGAAGGGGCAGATTGAACGATATTCGCCATAGAGTGGTGACAGCCCGGCCTGGTACCGGGACCTGAAGGGAGCAGTGTGGGGGATCCGAGCACCACCGCGGCTACGCCGCGTGCCCGGCCATTGCCGCGGCCGCAGCGGTGGACGCTCGATGTGGCCGCGCCCGGCGAGGTCAACACCTGGGACGAGCCGGCACGCCGCCTGGTCGCTGTACTTCGGGAGCTCGGCGCCGCGGTCGGGGCCGACTACCGCGACAACCTCGTCTGGCACTCCCCCGACGCCGACGCCGAGGCGTGGGCGGACAGCGACGTCGTACACAAGCTGATGGAGCGGTCCCGCACCCCCGAGGAAGGCGCCCGTGGCCTGGTCCACGGCCACCTCGGCGACCGGGGCAAGCCGCCGATCGTGGACCTGCTGTGGCGGGCCGGCGCGGACGGGCGGGTGCTCGACTGCACCGCCAGGTTCAATCCTCGCGGTGGTGCCCGTTCCCTGATCCGTCACGAGTCGCAGTGGCTGGTCTCGCTGCTCGGCAGGGTCGTCGAGGTGGCCGGCGGCAATGCCGGCCGGATCGTCACCTCGTCCTGGCTCGCCGAAGACGATCGCCGGATGCGCAACGGCGTACCAGCGTCCGGGATGGTGCCGTTCTGGCTCGGTGAGGTGACCTTCCTGCCGGTCGCTGTCGACCAGGCGTCACTTCCCGTCACGCTGCGGGCGCACCCGTGGTCCACGGGGCGAGGCGCCGGCACCGTGGTGTCGTTGACCGACCTGGCCGCCAGCATCGTGGCCCCGACCCAGGCGATCGACGACATGCTCACGCTGCGCCGCCACCTGCCGGACAGCTGAACTCTCAGCGGCTGTCGCTGGCGGCGACGGACACCGCCGCCCGACCCGCCTCCAGACGCGCCACCGGGATCCGGAACGGTGAACAGGAGACGTAGTCCAGGCCGACCTGGTGGAAAAAGTGCACGGAGTCCGGGTCGCCGCCGTGCTCGCCGCAGATCCCCAGCTTGAGATCAGGACGGGCGGCGCGGCCCTCCTCGGCCGCGATCTTGATCAGCCGGCCCACTCCGTCGGCGTCGATCGACTCGAACGGCGAAACCCCGAAGATCCCCTTCTCCAGGTACGCCGAGAAGAACGCCGCCTCCACGTCATCCCTGGAGAAGCCCCACCCCATCTGGGTGAGGTCGTTCGTACCGAAGGAGAAGAATTCGGCCGCCTCGGCGATCTGACCCGCGGTAAGGGCGGCCCGGGGGACTTCGATCATGGTGCCGATCAGGGCGGGGACCTCCACCCCGCTCCGCTCCGCCACCTCGCGCAGGATCTGTTCGGTGTCGGCGCGGATCGCCTCCAGCTCCTGCACCGAGGCGACCAGCGGGATCATGATCTCCGGGTGCGGATCGCCGCCCTGACTCCGACACTGCGTGGCGGCCTCCGCGATCGCCTTGACCTGCATCTGGAACAACCCCGGAATCACCAGGCCGAGCCGTACCCCGCGCAGGCCGAGCATCGGGTTCTGCTCGTGCAGCCGGTGTACGGCCTGCAGCAGCCGCAGCTCGTTCTCGTGCTTTTCGCCCCGGGACTCCGCAAGCGCGACCCGTACCGAGAGCTCAGTGATGTCGGGAAGGAACTCGTGCAGCGGCGGATCCAGCAGCCGGATCGTGACGGGCAGGCCGTCCATCTCGGTGAAGATCCCGACGAAGTCCTCGCGCTGCATAGGTTCCAGGGCGTCCAGGGCGCCCTGCCGTTCGGAATCGGACTCGGCCAGGATCAACTTCTCCACCAGCTGCTTGCGATCCCCCAGGAACATGTGCTCGGTACGGCACAGGCCGATCCCCTGGCCCCCGTACCGGCGTGCCCGGTCGGCGTCACCGGGGTTGTCGGCGTTCGCCCGTACGGTCAGCCTGCGGGCGGCGTCCGCGTGGTTCATCAGCCGGTGTACGGCGGGTACCAGCTCATCCTCGGCGGCCTCCGGGTCCAGGTGGCCTTCGAAGTACTCCACCACCGGGGAGGCCACCACCGGCACCTCGCCGAGGAACACCTCGCCGCTGGAGCCGTCGATGGAGATCACGTCGCCCTCTTCGACGATCACCCCGTGCGCGGCGGTGAACCGGCGTCGCTTGGTGTCGACCTGCAACTCCTCGGCGCCGCAGACGCAGGTCTTACCCATCCCCCGGGCCACCACGGCGGCGTGGCTGGTCTTGCCGCCCCGGCTGGTCAGGATCCCGTCGGCGGCGATCATGCCGTTGAGGTCGTCGGGGTTGGTCTCCCGGCGGATCAGGATCACGTTCTCACCGGACCGGGACCACTTCACCGCCGTGTACGAGTCGAACACCGCTTTGCCCACGGCGGCTCCCGGCGAGGCGTTCATGCCCCGGGTGATCCGCTTCTTGGCGGCGCTGTCGTCGAACCGGGGGAACATCAGCTGGGACAGCTGGTTGCCGGTCACCCGGGTCAGCGCCTCGTCCAGGCTGATCATCCCTTCGTCCACCAGTTGGGTGGCGATCACGAACGCGGCCGCGGCCGTACGCTTCCCGACCCGGGTCTGCAGCATCCACAGCTTCCCGCGTTCGATGGTGAATTCGATATCGCACAGATCCCGGTAGTGCCGTTCGAGCGTCTGCATGATCTTGAGCAGTTCGTCGTAGCTGTTCTTGTCCAGCTCTTCCAACTGCTGCAGCGGGACCGTGTTGCGGATCCCGGCCACCACATCCTCGCCCTGGGCGTTGGCGAGGTAGTCGCCGTAGACACCCTGCTGGCCGGAGCCGGGGTCGCGGGTGAAGGCGACGCCGGTGCCGGAGTCCATCCCAAGATTGCCGAACACCATGGCAACCACGTTGACCGCGGTGCCCAGGTCAGCGGGGATCCGTTCCTGTCGCCGGTACAGCACCGCGCGGTCGGAATTCCACGAGTCGAACACGGCGTGGATCGCCAGGTCCATCTGTTCCCGGGGGTCCTGCGGGAAGCCGCGTCCCGCCCGGTCGGCCACGATCTGCTTGAAGGTCCCGACCACTTCCCGCAGGTCCTCGGCCCCCAGGTCAAGGTCGTCGGTGGTCCCCCGGTGTCGCTTCGCGTCGTCCAGCGCCTCGTCGAAGGCGTCACCGTCGATTCCCAGCACGGTCTTGCCGAACATCTGGATCAACCGGCGGTACGAGTCCCACGCGAACCGCTCGCTGCCGCTCTGCCGCGCCAGCCCGCCGACGGAAGCGTCCGTGAGCCCGATGTTCAGGACGGTGTCCATCATCCCGGGCATCGAGAACTTGGCCCCGGACCGTACCGACACCAGCAGCGGATCGTCCGGGTCGCCGAGCTTCTTGCCCATCGCCTTCTCTAGCCCGGCGAGGTGCTGCGAGACCTCCTCGCGCAGCTCGGCCGGCTCGTCGCCGGTGTCCAGGTAGACCCGGCAGGCATCGGTGGTGATGGTGAATCCGGGCGGTACGGGGAGCCCCAGGTTGGTCATCTCGGCGAGGTTGGCGCCTTTGCCACCGAGCAGGTCCTTGAGGTCCTTGTTCCCTTCCGAGAAGTCGTAGACGTACGTGGTGGTTGTCCCGGCAGTCACGGCAGACCTCCGATGGTCGTACGGCCCCGGCCGTCCCCCACGGCAGACGCTCCAACGCTGTGCGCGAAGTTAATCCGTACCGGAGCGCCCGTAGCAACCTTCGGTGAGACTGGGCACACCGGTGATCACGCGTGAAGTGCGTACCCGTTCGGCAGCGGTTTCAGTCGCGCGGCTCTGCGCGGGCGCGCGCACGTCCGCGCATCGGGAGTCGGCTACTCCGGCACGGTGTCGGGACCCGACTACTCCGGCTCGACCGTGCGGAACGTGATCCCGCCGTCCTTGAGCATCACCGCGTGTTCCTGCCAGCCCTGGTCGCTCTTGTGGTAGCAGCGGAAATCGGTGGGCTTGCCCAGCTCCATCAGGCGCTGTTCGGGCATCTTGTCGCATCGTACGGACGTGGCGTCGGCACCGTACCTGGCCCAGTACGCACGACCCACACCCTCGGCGGTCAGCACGCTACGATCCGTGGTCGCCACCCAGCTGAAGGTCGGCGTACCGCCAGTGATCTGCACCTTGTACCGGATTGTCAGCCCCTGGTAGGTCACGGTGCACGTGACTGTCTGATCCACGGTGCCGGTGATCACGCCGCCGGCGCACTGGGCCTCCGTCTCGGCGGTGACCCCCGCGGTGCGTACCACCCGTTCCTGCAGGTCGTACAGGATCTGCTGGCTCGGGTTGGCGTTCTCACCGGGGGCCTTACCTTCTGGTTTGGGCTTCTTGTACGACCCGCTCGGGCTCGGCACCGGCACCCCGAGCTTCGAATAGTTGACGCCTCCCGACTCCGCGGGCTGTCCACCGCACCCGGTCAGGATCGCGACGAGCACCAGCGACAAGGCGCCCAGGGCGCGCCCTGGGAGGGATACAACGACACGGGGTCGGCTCATCGTCGAGGGCTCCCCATTCCGGCTAGACGTCCACTATCGGCCTGTGCTCCCCCCGCGCGGTTTCACAGCCTACAAATCACCGCAACTGGTCCGGCGACGAGGTATGCGCGAGAGGTTCACCGAAGGGTGTCGTCCCCCGACAGTACGGTCGCCGGATGGTGGACATACCGGGAATCGACCACTGTGTGGGCGAGGTCAGTGACTGGCGGCGGTCGAGTTCCAGCGGGATGTCATGCGCGCCGAGGTGCCGACCATGAATGAGGCGGTACGCGAGACGCGCGACACCTACGATGCCATCGCCGCTGAATTCGCCCGGAGAACGGCGACGGCGTACCCCGACGTTCTTGGCGACGTGGACTGGCTGGCCCGCAGTGTTCCCGGCGGAGCATGGGTGGTTGACGCGGGATGCGGGCCGGGCCGGGACACAGCCCTGTTACGGACCCGGGGGCTGCGCGTGGTCGGGGTAGACCTGTCGGCCGCACAGCTTCGGTCCGGCGGGCTCCCGAATGTGGTTCAGGCCGACATGCGTCACCTGCCCGTCGGTGACGCGGCCGTTCACGGGATCTGGTGCCAGGCCGCTCTCCTGCACATACCGCACCAGCACGTACCGGCGGTGTTGAACGAGTTCGGGCGGATTCTCAAGGTCAGGGGCCAGCTGCATCTGACGGTGGCGGAGGGTGACGGAGAAGACTGGGAAGTCGCCGCGAACTACGGTTCGCGACGTCGGCGCTGGTTCGCCTACCACCGCGAGCCGGACCTGACCACCCATCTGGCGTCGGCCGGCTTTGTGGTGGACTTCTCGCGACGGGCACGACATGGTCGTGACTGGCTGACCCTACGCGCCCACCTCACCTGACAGGCCGTAAAGCCCCGCTCCTACCCACCGGAGTTGTCGAACTCGGCCTCGGCGGGGACGGTGTCATCGTCCCGGCTGGCGAGCCAACCCTCCGGGAGATACACCTTGCCGGGCGAGTTCGTACGACCCCGCGGCTGCCCCAGTACGTGCGTCGGGTACGGCTGGTCCGCGTCCAGCTTGCCGAGCAGGTCGTCCAACTCCGGGAGGCTGTCGACCGTGGCCAGCCCCCGACGCAGTTCGGACCCGACCGGGAAACCTTTCAGGTACCAGGCGACATGCTTGCGGAAGTCGGTGCAGCCGTCCCGCTCGTCGCCGAGCCATTCGACCAGCAGTTCGGCGTGCCGGCGCATCGTGCTGGCCACCTCGCCGAGCGACGGCAGGGTCGCACCGGCTCGCCGGTCCCGCTGCCCGTCGTGGCTCGCCGCACCGGGGTCGGCGAACGCCGCCGCGAGGTCGGCGAACAGCCACGGTCGGCCCAGGCAACCGCGGCCCACCACGACACCGTCGCAGCCGGTACGGCGTACCAGCTCGACCGCGTCGGCGGCCTCCCAGATGTCGCCGTTGCCGAGCACCGGGATCTCCAGCGTCGCCTTCAGGTTCCCGATCGCGTCCCAGTCCGCCCGCCCGGAATAGCGTTGCGCGGCGGTACGCGCGTGCAACGCCACCCAGGCCGCCCCCGCGTCCTGTGCGGCGCGACCCGCGTCCAGGTACGTCACGTGGTCGGCGTCGATACCCATCCGCATCTTCACCGTTACCGGCAGCCCTGACGCCGCAGTCACGGCCGACTGGACGATCCGCTCGAACAACCGGCGGCGCCAGGGAAGCGCCGCCCCGCCGCCCTTGCGGGTCACTTTCGGCACCGGGCACCCGAAGTTCAGGTCGATGTGGTCGGCAAGATCCTCCTCGACCACCATCCGTACCGCCTGGGCGGTGACCGCGGGGTCGACGCCGTACAGCTGGAGGCTGCGGGGACGCTCGTCGACGTCGAACGCGATCATCCGCAGCGTCTTCGGGTTGCGCTCCACCAGGGCCCGCGTGGTGACCATTTCACACACGTACAGGCCAGCGCCGTACTCGCGGCAGAGCCGGCGGAACGCGATGTTGGTGATGCCCGCCATCGGGGCGAGCACCACCGGCGGCCACACCCGGTGTCCTCCCAGCGGCAGGCCGGTGGTCGCGGTGTCGGGGCTGGTCATGGTCACGCTGTCGAGAATGACATACCGGTAGAGTCCGGCTTCCGGTTGACACCACGAGGAGTAGACGATGCCGCTGTACGAGTTCGAAGGCGTCGCCCCCAACGTCCACGCCGACGCGTTCGTCGCTGCGACCGCGACGCTGATTGGTGACGTCACCGTCGAGGCCGGGGCGTCGGTCTGGTACGGCGCCGTGCTGCGCGGCGACTGCGCCCCGATCGTGGTACGTGAACGCGCGAACGTCCAGGACGGGGCGATCCTGCACTGCCCGCCGGAGGTGCCGACCGAGGTGGGCCCAGGGGCCACGGTGGCGCACCTGTGCGTGGTGCACGGCGCGGTGCTGGAGGAGGAGTGCCTGATCGGCAACGGCTCCACGGTGCTGGACGGGGCGCGGATCGGTGCCGGGTCCCTGATCGCCGCGCACTCCCTGGTGCCGTCGGGTTTCGTGGTCCCGAGCGGAGTGCTCGCCGCGGGCGCCCCGGCCGAGGTGAAGAAGCCCCTCGAAGGCACTCCGGCGGCGGCCTGGGTGGCCCTGAACCCGGCGTACTACGTCGAGCTGGCACAGCGGCACGCCACGGGGATCCGCCTGGTCTAGCGGGCCGCGGCCGGCGGATCGGCCTCGCGCTGCCGCTGCCGGTACGCGGCGACGGTGCTTCGGGAGCCGCAGGTGTCGCAGCAGTACCGGCGGGATCTGTTCCGGGAAGAGTCCACGAAAACGTCACGGCACGGTGCGGCGGCGCAGGCCTTGAGCCGGTCAGGGTGCTCCACGAGCATCATCGCCAGCCCGATCGCGGCCTCGCAGGCCAGCCGGCGGACCACCGGCGCCCCCGAGGGCGCGAAGCAGATCTCCCGCGTGTCGCCATGCACCACGACCCGAGGCACCACCCCGGCGTCGGCGAGTACGGCGTTGAGCCTTTCGATCGCTTCGTTGGTATCGGTCGTCTGCACCACGGCCCGGAGCTGGCCTCGCAGCGTACGCACCGCTTCGAGGTCGTGGCCGTCGAGCGGTGCGGTGATTTCGATCCGGTGGTCCTGGAGGAACGCCTCCAGCGCGGCTGCGTCGGCCAGCTTCTCCACCGGGTCGCTGCACACGTCGTAGGTGTTCAGCAACTCCACCATGAGTGTGACCGAGGCGTCATCGTAGGCACCAAAGTTCAATTGACCCCCTACCTCTTCAGCACTAAGTTGTAGTTACCAAACACGGTAACACTCAATACATGGAGGACCGATGCATCCGCTCGTCACCTTGGAACTCGGCCGTCTCCGCGCCGAGGAGATGCGCGCGGACGCGGCGCGTCTCCGGCAGTCGTACGACGGCCAGCTTCGACCGGGGGTCCACCGCGGCACTCGACTGCTTCAGAAGCTGGGCCGGCTCGCCCACCCAGGTCGCGGCAGGGCGGCCACAACGCCGTGCACGACCTGTCCGTGACAGCCATGACTGAGCTCGCCGGCCCCGGGCTCAGCAGCCCGGGAGGCGCTCCAGCAGGTACCGCTCGACCTGGTCGAGGCTGATCCGCTCCTGCTGCATGGTGTCGCGATCCCGTACCGTCACCGCGTTGTCGTCGAGGGTGTCGAAGTCGACCGTCACGCAGTACGGCGTACCGATCTCGTCCTGCCGGCGGTAGCGGCGGCCGATCGCGCCGGCGTCGTCGAACTCCACGATCCAGCGGTTCCGCAGCGCCTTGGTCAGCTCCTGCGCCTTCGGCGACAGCGAAGGATTCCGGGACAGCGGCAGCACCGCCACCTTCACCGGAGCCAACCTCGGGTCGAACCGGAGCACCGTCCGCTTGTCCATGCCGCCCTTGGTGTTCGGCGCCTCGTCGACGTCGTAGGACTCCAGCAGGAACATCAACACACACCGGGTCAGACCCAGCGCCGGCTCGATCACGTACGGGACCCAGCGGCTGCCCTTGTCCTGGTCGAAGTACGACAGGTCGGCGCCGGATGCCTTCGCGTGGGCGTTTAGGTCGTAGTCGGTACGGTTCGCGATGCCCTCGAGCTCGGCCCAGTCGGCACCCGCGAAGTCGAACTTGTACTCGATGTCGACGGTGCGCTTCGAGTAGTGGGAACGCTTCTCCGCCGGGTGCTCGTAGAACCGCAGGTGGTCCTCGGTGACGCCGAGGTCGAGATACCAGCGCCACCGCTCCGAGAGCCAGTAGTCGTGCCACTCCTCATCGGTGCCGGGCTCGACGAAGTACTCCATCTCCATCTGCTCGAACTCGCGGGTACGGAAGATGAAGTTGCCCGGAGTGATCTCGTTCCGGAACGACTTGCCGACCTGCGCGATACCGAACGGCGGGCGCTTGCGCGCCGATGACATCACATTGAGGAAGTTGATGAAGATGCCCTGCGCGGTCTCCGGCCGGAGAAAATGCTCAGCACCGGCGTCCTCCACCGGGCCGAGGTACGTCTTCATCAGCCCGTTGAAGTTGCGAGGCTCGGTGAAGGTGCCGCGATTGCCGCAGTTCGGGCAGGCCAGCTCGGCGAGACCCTTCTCCGGCGGGTGGCCGTGCTTGGCCTCGTACTCCTCCTCGAGGTGATCGGCACGGAACCGCTTGTGACAGGAGATGCACTCCGTCAGCGGGTCCACGAACGCCTCGAGATGCCCTGAGGCCGCCCATACGTCCCGGGAGAGGATCACCGCGGAGTCCAGTCCCACGACGTCGTCCCGAGACTGCACCACCGAGCGCCACCACTGGCGCCGGACGTTCTCCTTGAGCTCCACGCCGAGCGGACCGTAGTCCCAGGCGGAACGGGTGCCGCCGTAGATCTCGCTGGAGGGGTACACGAAGCCCCGGCGCTTGCAGAGGCTGACGAGGGTATCGATGCGATCGGAAGGCACAGCTCCTCCATCCGGCTGGCGGTCGGCGGGGACGACATCCTGGCACTGCAGCCATCATGCTGGGGACATCATCAAGGGCTCAGGACACTCCGAACAACGGATTAATCCAGGCCCCGGTTACCTTAGCTCGGGGCTGGAGCGGGGTTTTCGACCTCCCCGCACACCCGGAACTCGGACTTCGCGTCCGGGCCGGTGCGGGCGCTCCCCACCGGCTCGCGGGCCATCACCAGACCGATCCGTTCCCGATTACCACTCTCAAGCTCCAACTCCGCCGGGACCAGAAACCGGCCGTCCTGCATCGCCTGGATGGTCGAGATCTCGTAGTCGACGATGCGGGCGTTCTGCCGCTTGCGGTCGGTGAACTCCTGCTCGTCGATCTCCCGGCGCAGCGGCTTACATGTCATCCGGTACGCATCGGAGAACCGTTCGTCGGCGATCGCGCCGAGATAATCCGCCGCCACCGCCCGGGCCTCCCGATCGGTCTCGTTGAACGCGGAGATCACCGCGCCACCAGCGCCGACACCGCCGCCCACCAGGCAGAGCAACAGGGTGAATCCGCCAAGAATCACCCAGAGCGCGAGGGTGCCACCCTCTTTGTGGACCGGGGGCGCCGAGAACGGGGGGCGGACTCCCGGGCCCGCCGGGACCGGCGGCACCTCGGGCCCCGTCGGCAGCGGCGGCCCGCCCGGCGGCGGGTACGGCGCTCCGCCCGGCCCTGGGGGCGGCCCGGCACTGTGCCCGGACCCGTACGGTGCGCCAGGCGCCGCGGCCCGTACCTGCCCGGGAACTCCACCAGAGGGTGGTTGCCCCGGCGCACCGTGGCCGTACGCCGGTCCGACTGCTCCGCTGTCTGGTGCCGTCATGCCTCAGTCTCGGTTGGTTAGGGGAATCGACCCTGCGCTGACATGATCGATCGTAGTCGTCCCGGTCGCGCGCCAGGGACCGTCACACCCCGGGCGCACGGTCACTGCCCGAGACGACGATCCCGTCACCGTCGGTGGCCGCGAGCACCTCGTACGCGCTCGGCTCGTCGGCCGCCTCGGCGAGCAGGGGTGTGGCGTGCAGCTTGACGTCGTACCCGGACAACGCTCTCCGGTAGGCGCCCACCGATCGCCACTCGGTTACCAGGCACCAGCGCCGCGGATCGTCGGCGGCACGTCCCAGTCGGCCCCGTACGAAGCCTTCCCGGTCGGCCAACGCCGTCAGGGCGGCGTGCGCGCGCTCGACGAACCTCCGCTCGGAGTCGGCCGATTCCTCGATCTGGAACCGGTTCACCACCAGCACGGGCCACTCCTGACGTCGGTACGGGCACCACACGGCGCGGCGCATAGTCTTGCGCATCGCACCGTACCCAACGCCGCCCGGAGGATATGTGGACCAGCAGAACGCGCCAACGGATCCGCCCCGCCGCAGGATCCCCCGGTTGCCGGTGTTCCTGAGCGCACTGGCGATCGGGCTGGGGGCGTTCTTCACGCCGGGCTGGATCGGAGTCGTCCTGGTGGGACTGCTCGCCGCAGCGGTCACCGTACTGCTGGTGGTGACGTGGAGTCAGCAACCGGTGGCGGCGCGGGCGCTGCGACTGCTGGTTCTCGGAGTGTTGGTGGTGATCGCCGCGAACAAGGTGCTGTAGCACCCGGCCGGCGACCCGGGTGACGCTGACCTGTGCATACATGCGTTTTTGACAATGATTGTCGATAGCGCGGAGGGTAGGTGCTATGCGCACCCGAATCGCCGCCACCCTGGCCGCAATCGTCAGCCTCACCGGCGCCGTCGCGGGGTGTGGTACGACCGCCGGCAACGACGACGACACCCTCACCATCGTCGCGTCCTTCTACCCGCTCCAGTACGTCGCGGAGCGGCTCGCCGGCGAGGGCGCCACCGTCACCAACCTGACCCGCCCCGGCGTCGAACCGCACGACCTGGAACTCACCCCGGAGCAGGTCGCCACGGTGACCGAAGCGGATCTGCTGGTCTACCTCAAGGGCTTCCAGCCCGCCGTGGACACCGCGGCGGCCGAACACCTGCCCGAACCGTCCCGCGGTTACGACGTCACCCGCGCCCAGCCGCTGCGCGACGCGCCCGAGGAGGGCCACGACGAGCACTCAGACGACGGGCACGGGCACGAGTCGCACGCCAAGGACCCGCATCTGTGGCTCGACCCGATCCGGTACGGCGACCTCGCCCAGGCGCTCGCCCGCAAGCTCGGTGCGATCGACCCCGAGCACAAGGCCGACTACGCCGCGCGCGCCGACACGTTCGGCAAGGAACTCAAGAAACTCGATGGTGAGTACGACACCGGCCTGGCCGACTGCCAGCGGCGCGAAATCGTGGTCAGCCACGCCGCGTTCGGCTACCTCACCGCCCGGTACGACCTGGAGCAGATCGCGATCGCGGGTCTGTCCCCGGAGCAGGAGCCCAACCCGAAACGGCTCGCCGAGCTCGCTGACCTGGTCAGGAAACACGGCGTCACGGTGATCTTCTACGAAACCCTGGCCAGCCCCCGGATCGCCGAGACCGTCGCCGACGAAGCGGGGGTCGAGGCGAAACCCCTCGATCCGCTGGAAGGCCTCAAGTCGGGTAGCTCGGACGACTACTTTTCAGTGATGCGCCGCAACCTGGCCAGCGTACGTACCGCCCTGGACTGCTCATGAACGTCGTCAAGGTCGTCGACGGGGTGGTCACCTACGGGGGCCACCGCCGGGTACTCAACGGTGTCAATCTCGCCGTTGCCCAGGGTGAGACGGTCGCCATTCTGGGCACCAACGGCTCCGGGAAGTCCACCCTGGTCCGGGCGGCGCTCGGCCTGGTTCCGCTCGCCAGCGGCGAGACGTACCTGTTCGATACGGCACTGCGACGGTTCCGGGGCTGGAAGAAGATCGGGTACGTGCCGCAACGGATCGGTGCCGGCAGCGGCGTTCCGGCGACGGTCCGGGAGGTGGTGGCGTCCGGCCGGCTGGCCCGCCGTGGACTGTTCCGGCCCTCCGCCGGACCGGACCGGACGGCCGTCGACAACGCGATCGCCGCGGTCGGCCTCACCGACCGGGCCACCGAGCCTGTCGGCCAACTCTCCGGTGGTCAGCAGCAACGTACCCTGATCGCGCGGGCGCTCGCCGGAGAGCCCCAGTTGCTGGTGCTCGACGAGCCCACCGCCGGGGTGGACGCCGGAAGCCAACTCAGCTTCGCCACCGCGCTGCGCCAGTTCATCAGCGGCGGCGGCACCGTGGTCCTCGTGGCGCACGAGCTGGGCCCGCTGGAGCCGCTGATCAGCCGTACCGTGGTGCTGCACCACGGAGACGTCGTACACGAAGGCGGGTACCCGGCGCCGGCGGGCCACCACGCCGACCCTGACCACGAACACCTCCACCCCCACACCTCGGAGGCGACCGCCTGGACGCCCCGGGACAACACCGTCTGGAGCACCGAGCGTTGAGTCCTGGACCCAGAGCCCGTGACGGCGGGCCGGCACGGTGAGCCTGCTGGCGTACGACTTCCTCCGCAACGCCCTGCTCGGCGCCCTGGCCATCGGCCTGGTCGCGCCCGCGGTCGGGATCTACCTGGTGCAGCGACGGATGTCGCTGATCGGGGACGGCATCGGCCACATCGCGATCACCGGTGTCGCGGTGGGATTCCTGACCGGCACGTCCCCGGTACTCACCGCGGTGATCGTCGCCGCGGCCGGGGCGATCGCGATCGAGCTGCTCCGGGCGTACGGCCGGCTCTCCGGCGACATCGCGCTCGCCCTGCTGTTCTACGGCGGGATCGCGGGTGGCGTGCTTCTGGTGGGCCTGGCCGGCGACCGCAGCAACGCGAACCTGCTGGGATACCTGTTCGGGTCTCTGCTCACCACCTCCGAGGCGGACCTGGTGGTGATCGGGGTGCTCGCGGTCGGCGTGTTCGTGGTCACCGTCGGGGGCCTGCCATGGCTGTTCGCGGTCTCCCAGGACGAGGAGTACGCGCAGGTCAGCGGCCTGCCCGTACGCACCCTGAACCTCCTGCTGGCGGTCACCGCCGCGGTCACCGTGACCGTGGCGATGCGGGCGGTCGGGCTGCTGCTGGTCAGCGCCCTGATGGTGGTGCCGGTCGCCACCGCGCAGCAGGTGGCGCGGGGGTTCGCGGCCACCATGGCCAGCGCGATGGGGATCGGGGTGGTGGTCGCCGGGTCCGGGGTCTACGTGTCGTACCAGCTCGACGTGGCGCCCGGCGCCGCGATCGTGGTGCTGGCGCTCGGGGCGTTCGTCGCGGTGGCCACCACCGTGGCGCTGGTACGCCGGTTGCGCCGGCCCTCACACCCCCCGGAACCGGTCCCGGTCGAACCACCGGACGTGGTGCTGGAGTCGTGAGTACGCCACTCCCGCCACTCCCGGTACGGCCGTCGACGCTTCCCGGAGCCGGCTCACGCTACGGTTTGACCATGACCGCGGTGGCCGGGTACGAGTCGTACGAGGGGGCTGGTGAGCTGCTGCGCGCCCTCGCCGCCCCGCTGCGGATCGCCATCGTGACCGAGCTCGGCGGCGGGCCACGGTGCGTACACGAGCTGGTCGACGTGCTCCGCGCGCCGCAGCCGCTGGTCTCCCAGCACCTCCGGGTGCTGCGCGGCGCGGGTGTGGTGCGGGGGCAACGGCGGGGCCGGGAGATCGCGTACTCGCTGACCGACGAGCACATCGCCCACATCGTGGCCGACGCGGTCAGCCACGCCCGCGAGGTGGTGTCGGGCCGTGCCCCCGCGGTACCGGAAACCGAGCCGGTCCCGCCCCGGCACGAGGTGCACTGACGTGATCAACACCGCGATGAGCCGCAGCACCCGGCAGCGTACGGCGTTGATCGGGCTGCTGTCCGAGGTCGACGAGTTCCGCAGCGCCCAGGAGCTGCACGGGTTGCTCGAGGCCCGTGGCGAGCGGGTCGGCCTCACCACCGTCTACCGGACCCTGCAGGCGCTCGCCGACGCCGGTGAGGTCGACGTGATGCGACCCGCCAACGGCGACACCGTGTACCGCCGGTGCAGCCAGGGACACCATCACCACCTGGTGTGCCGGTGCTGCGGCCGTACGGTCGAGGTGGCGGGACCCGCGGTGGAGCGCTGGGCGGACCGGGTCGCTTCCGAGCACGGCTTCGGCGACGTCAGCCACACGTTGGAGATCTTCGGCACCTGCCCGTCCTGTGGATAACTTTCCGCTCCTGTGGATAGCGATTACCGGTTTGTCGCCGGTCCGTGCTGTGCGTGACCTGGCGAAGATGCCCGACGACGGCCGCCGCTACGAACTCATCGACGGGACACTCGTCGTGAGCCCCGCGCCTGGAACCCGGCACCAGAAGATCGTGCTTCGCCTCGGAGCGGCACTCGACGCGACGTGTCCGGAGGCGTTCGAGGTCCTCGTCGCGCCGTACTCGGTGCAGCCCGCCGACACCACGGAACTGCAGCCGGACGTGCTGGTCGGCCGGGCCGAAGACTTCACCGAGAAGTTACTGCCGACGGCGCCGGTGCTCGCCGTGGAAGTGCTCTCGCCGAGCACCGCCTTGAACGACCTGAACAACAAGAAGGCGGTGTACGAACGGCTCGGGGTACCGGCGTACTGGGTGATCGAGCCGGCCGGCCGGTGCTGACCGGATACGAACTCGACTCCGACGGCGTGTACCAGGAGGTGGCGAAGGTCGCCGGCAATGAGCCGTTCCAGGCACAGCTGCCGTTCCCGGTGCGGATCGTCCCGGCAGATCTGCTGGGGCGGCTCAGCCGCTGACCAGCCGGCCGGCCAACCTGTCCAGGATCAAGGCCGTCACGCCACTGCCCAGCAGGTAGCGCCGGGTGCCTCCGTGCCGGTGGTCGACGTGCTCCAGGGCCGTCAGGATCGTCTGCCGCTCGGTACGCCAGAACGCGTCCACTCTGTCGTCAGGCACCGCGGGCCCGTCGTCAGGCAACGCGGCCCCGTCCGGCAGACCCAACCGGTGCTCGCTCGCGGCATAGTCGGCGGCGATCTCCTCCCGCGGTACGCCGACCAGATCCAGCAGCAACGCCACCAGGAGCCCCGTACGGTCCTTGCCCGCACGGCAATGCACCACCACCGCGCCCACGGGGGCCTCGGCGATCGCCCGCACGATGGTCGCGATCTGACTTGTGTTGCGGTCCAGACTCCCCTGGTACAGATCGGCGAGAGTCCGCTCCGCGTCGGGATCGCGTTCGGCGTCACGTACCGGGTCGATCCAGGGGATCCGGCGGTAGCGGTCGGAGGACGCGAACGGGTGCGTATCATCGCCCAGCTCCCAGTCGGAACGCAGATCGAGGATCGTGCCGACACCATGCTCGGTGACCGCGCGTACCCCGTCGGGGTCGAGGCGGTGCAGGGACTCCGCCCGTACCAGGGCGCCGTGCCGGGTGGTACGCCCACCGCGTACCGGGATGCCGCCGAGGTCGCGGACGTTGCGGCATCCGCTCCACTCAAGATGCCTCGTCATTGACCACTCCCGGGATTCACAGCGCATCATCATCTCGGCCCGCTCGGCACTGGCCGGCGACACGGTGACGATCAGGGCCACGAGCGTAACGGGCCGCCCCACCACGGCTGATGTCACACGTGGTCAGGCCGTGTCTTGTGGATCTTGGCCGCCGCAGCCTGCAGAAGATCGGCAGGACACGGGCTGGCCCGTACCGGGCGGCGGCTTGCGTACCACGGCTGCGCCTGGCTATATCAGCTACGTGATGCGAGTCGCTCTGGCGCAGGTCGACTGTGAACTCGGTGCCGTCGGGGCCAACCTGGCCACCGCTGAGCGGCACGTCCTGGAGGCGGTCGGCGAAGGCGCCGATCTGGTGGTGTTCCCCGAGCTGGCCCTCAACGGGTACGCGCTGAGCATGGCCTCGGAGGACACCTCACTGCGGGTGACCGATCAACGGGTGACCGCGCTGTCCCGGCACGGACCGGACGTCCTCGTGGGCCTGTACGAGGACGGCGGGGTACGCCGTTACAACACCGCCGCGTACCTGGCCGCCGGGGAGCTGGTGCACTCGCAACGCAAGCTCTACCTGCCGAACTACCTGATCTGGGAGGAACGCAAGCACGCCAGCCCCGGTCAGTCGCTGCGGGCATTCGACACGGCCCATGGCCGGCTGGCCGTCCTGGTCTGCAACGACGCGTGGCAGTTCGCGATGCCGTGGCTGGCCGTACAGGACGGCGCGGAGCTGCTGCTGGTGGTGGCGAACAGCACCGCGGGCGGTGGCCCGGACCCGATCGACAACGTGGCGTACTGGGGCGAACTCCTGCAGTTCATCGCCCGGATGCAACAGGTATGGGTGGTCTTCGTGAACCGGGTCGGTGACGAGAACGGTGCCCGGTTCTGGGGCGGGTCCCGGGTGCTCGACCCGCTCGGCAACGTCGTGGCACAGGCCCCGCTGTGGGAGTCCGCTCTGGTCACCGTCAACGTCGATCCCTCCGTCGCGCGCAGGCGGCGGCGGGAGGTGCCGTTGATCGCGGAGGCACGCCTGGGCCTGGTGGCCCGCGAGGTCGACCGGCTGATCCGGGAAGGCGGCGACGCCTGAGGCCACCCGACCGCTTCCGGACCGGCGGCGGTGGCAGGTCGTCCCGGCTTAGCCGACCGCGCGGCCCTGCCGCCCTGGATGCAGCGCCTCGGCGTGCTCGATCAGGTGCGGTACGGCTGCCGCCATCGCGTCAGAGGTGAAGCGGCCCGCGGGTCCCTGTAACCCGAGGATCGCCACCAGACGCCCGGCCGGGTCCAGCACCGGCGCCGCGATCGCGTTCATCTCCATTTCGCGTTCCCCGACCGCCTGAGCCCAGCCACGCTCGGCGACCAGCTCGACGTCGGCGGCCAGCGCCTGCCGGTCGGTGATCGTGTGCCTGGTGTACGGCAGCAGCGGCCCGTCGGCCAGCCGGCCCCCGTGGGCGAGGAACACCTTCCCGGTGGCCGTGGCGTGCGAGGCGCTGGGACGCCCGGTCTGCGCCACGCTGCGTACCGACGAGGGGCTCTGCACGAAGTCCACGGTGATCGTGACCAGTTCGCTGGGCACCGACAGGGTCGTGGTCTCTCCGGTCACCTCGGTGAGCGCGATCAGGTGGGGACGCGCGACATCCCGCAGGTCGACCCGGCTCAGCGCCGCGTTGCCGAGCTGGACCAGGCGCAGCCCGAGGCTGTAGCGGCCGGTGTCCGGGGTCCGCCGTACCAGTTCGTCGGCGGCGAGTGTGGCGAGCAGCCGGGACGCCGTACTGACGTTGATCCCGGCCCGCCGGGCGATCTCGTTGGTCCCCAGCTCACCGGACGACTCGGCGAGCACATTCAGCACCGCGATGGCACGTACCACTGTGGAAATCGGGCGATTCGCTGTTGTCGTCACGGCAGCCATGCTACGTTCGCCACGGTTTTGCAACTGCGTTGCCCATATGGCAACACTACCGCCACCATCCCGCAGTTGCGGCCGGAACGCCCGCTCTCCGGAGGATGCGATGGTCCCGCCGATGGCCCGGTACGTGATCGTCGGTGCCGGCGTCCACGGCCTGTCCACCGCCTGGCATCTGGCACGGGCGCTGCGTGCCAGCGGACAGGGTTCCGGCGACGACGTGGTCGTCGTCGACAAGACCGGTCCCGGTGCCGGCGCCTCGGGCATCGCCTGCGGCGTGGTACGCAACAACTACTTTCAGCCGGCGATGCGCCGACTGATGGCCCACTCCGTGTCGGTGTGGGAAGACCACGCCGAGACGCTCTCGTACCACCCGGTGGGTTACCTGCAGATCTCACCGGAAGTGATGCGCGACGGCGTGAGCCGGATCTACGCCGAGCAGCGCGCCATCAGTTACCCCTCCACCCTGGTCGAGGGCGCCGGCCCGAGCCGCGACTACCTGCGGGACCTGTTCGGAGACTGGCGCGCCGAGGGCATCACCAGCGTGCTGCACGAAAAGCGCGGCGGGTACGCCAACAACCTCGCCTCGGTACGCGGCCTCGCCGCGCTCGCCCAGTCCGAGGGGGTACGCCTGCACACCGGTGTCGAGGTCACCGGGGTGCAGCTCGACGGCGGCGCCGTCACAGCCGTCGACACCGACCACGGCGTGATCCGGTGCGAGCACCTGGTGGTCGCGGTCGGGCCCTGGATCTCCCGGCTCTGGGCGATGCTCGACCTGCCCCCGACCGTCACCGTGCGGCCACCCCGCGGCACCACGAGCGGCACCGGCGGCACCACGGACGGCACCGGCGGCACCACGAGCGGCGCAGCCAGCACCAGCGACGAACGGCCGATGTGGCGCTACTGGATGCTGCAGGAAGGCACCGTCGGCTTCGATCCGAGCCGGTTCACCGACAACCGCGGCGAACCGCCACCGGTGACCCATGTGGACAGCGACGCCCCGCTGTACGACGAGGACGGCGACCTGGTCACCGACCAGCTGTGGGGCATCTACTACAAGCCGGATCCGGCGTTCGGCGGCGTACAGGGCGGCTGCATGCCGCGCCCGGTGGACGAGCCGGCCGACGAGGTGGCCGTCGACCCGTACGGGCCGGCCAGCCAGACGTACCGGGTGGACGGACAGTTCGTACGGATGTGGACCGCCGCTCTGGCCCACTGCCACGAACGGTTCGCCGGGGTACGGCGGCTCTACACCCAGGAGCCGTCCGGCGGCCTCGGCTGCTTCACCCCGGACAGCTTCCCGGTGTTCGACACGTTCCGGCAGAACGCGTACGTGATCGCCGACTCCAACCACGGCTACAAGATGGTCGGCGTCGGCGCCCTGGTCACGGCCGAGTTGCTGGGCGAACCGCCGGACCTGCTGGCGCCGTTCCGGTTCGCCCGGTACGAGCGCGGCGAACCCCACCCCACCAGCGCATCACCCTTCCCCTGGAGCTGACGACTCCCTGGAGCTGACGAGTAAACCGACACGGAGGTAGATCGACCATGAACCGAGAACATCCGGAGCAGGACGCGGGCGGTGAGGCGGCCGGGCTGCTGGACAGGCTGGCGGCGGGTCCGGTGATCTGCGCCGAGGGCTACCTCTTCGAGCTGGAACGCCGCGGCTACCTGCAGGCCGGCGCGTTCGTGCCGGAGGTGGTGCTGGAGCACCCGGAGAAGGTGACCGAGCTGCATCAGGAGTTCGTCCACGCCGGATCCGACGTGGTGGAGGCGTTCACCTACTACGGCCACCGCGAGAAGCTGCGGCTGGTTGACATGGAACACCTGCTGGAACCCCTGAACCGGCAGGCCCTGGCGCTCGCGGCCGACGTCGCCACCAGGACCGGCACGCTGCTGGCGGGCAACGTGTGCAACACCAACGCGTACCACCCGGGCGACCCGGACAGCCACGCGAAGGTGCGGCAGATGTTCACCGAGCAGGTCGGGTGGGCCGCCGAGGCCGGGGTCGACTTCGTGATCGGCGAGACCCTGCGCTACCTGGGCGAGGCTGAGATCGCGTTGGACGTGATCCGCGAGGCCGGCCTGCCGTCCGTGATCACCCTGGTGGCTGACCGCCGGGGCCTGTCCCGCGAGGGGGTGCCGATGACCGAGGCATGCCAGCGCCTGGCCGACGCCGGTGCCGAGGTGGTCGGACTCAACTGCAACCGCGGCCCGGACACCATGCTGCCACTGCTCGCGGAGCTGGTGACGGCGCTGTCCGTACCGGTGGCGGCGCTGCCGGTGCCGTACCGGACCACCACGGCGCAGCCCACGTTCCAGTCCCTGCGGGACCCGGCGGCCGACGTGTCAGCGCTGCCGAACGGGGTGCCGTTCCCCTCCGCGCTGGACCCCTTCACCTGCAACCGGTACGAGATCGCCGAGTTCACCCGGCGGGCGTACGACGCCGGGGTGCGCTATCTCGGGCTGTGCTGCGGCGCCGCGCCGCACCACGTACGGGCGATGGCGGAGGCGCTGGGGCGTACCCCGCCGGCGAGCCGGTACTCCACCGACATGTCCAAGCACGCGTACTTCGGCACCGACGCGAGCCTGCTGGCCACCAACCGCGAGTACACCAACCAGCTGTAGGGAGTCGGTGTGAAGTACTCGGCGTTCGCGCTGCTCCGCAAAGGGTTCTCGGGAGGCGCCTGGCCGCGGGCATGGCGTACCCGCGAGCTGGCGGAGCGCTACGACGTGGTGATCGTGGGCGGCGGCGTACACGGGTTGGCGACCGCGTACTACCTCGCCGCGCACCACGGCATCACCAGGGTCGCCGTACTCGACAAGGGCTACCTGGGGGGCGGCGGCTCCGGACGCAACACCGCGATCATCCGGTCCAACTACCTCACTGGCGACAGCGTCCGGTTCTACCAGCGGTCGCTGGACCTCTACCGGCGGCTGGCCACCGAGCTGAACTTCAACGTGATGTTCAGCCAGCGCGGCCACCTCACCCTCGCGCACAACGACAGCTCGCTGCGCACGATGCGGTGGCGCGCTGAGGTGAACAAGATCCACGGGGTGGACTCGGAGGTGATCGGGCCGGATGAGATCGCCCGGATGGAGCCGTACCTCGACGTCTCCCCCGACGCCCGGTATCCGATCCTCGGCGCGCTGTACCACCCGCCGGGCGGGATCATCCGGCACGACGCCGTGGTCTGGGGGTACGCCCGCGCCGCCGACGCCGCCGGTGTCCACCTGCACCAGCACACCGAGGTCACCGGCATCGAGGTCGACCATGGGTCCGTGCGCGCTGTGCACACCAGCCGGGGCCGGGTCGCCACCGGCACGGTGGTCAACTGCACCGCTGGCTGGTCCACCCTGGTCAGCGACCTGGCGGGGGTGCGCCTGCCGGTGCGGACGTTCCCGCTGCAGGCGGCGGTCACCGAGCCGGTCAAGCCGTTCCTGCACAGCGTGGTGGTCTCCGGCAGCCTGCACGTGTACGTCAGCCAGACCGACCGGGGCGAGCTGGTCTTCGGCGCGAGCGTGGAGCCGTTTGCGTCGTACTCCACCCGGGGGTCGCTGGAGTTCCTGGAGGGCCTGGCTGGTCACGTACTGCAGTTGATGCCGTCGATCGCTTCGCTGCGGGTGCTGCGGCAGTGGGCCGGGCTGTGTGACATGACCCCGGATTTCGCCCCGATCATGGGGCCGACCCCCGTCGACGGGTTCCTGGTCGACGTCGGTTGGGGCACGTACGGGTTCAAGGCGGGTCCGGTGGCCGGCGAGGCGATGGCCGAGTGCGTGGCGACCGGGCGTACTCCCGAGATCATCGCGGGGTTCGGGCTGGACCGGTTCGCCGAGCACCGGCTGGTCGGCGAAAAGGGCGCCGCCGCCGTCGGGCACTGAGGTCAGGAGAGGGCCATGATGCTGCTGCCGTGCCCGTGGTGCGGGCACCGCAACGTCTCGGAGTTCGGGTACGTCGGCGAAAAGGTGTCGCGTCCCGACCCGGCGACCACCGACGCCACCCAATGGCGGGAGTACCTGTACCTGCGTACCAACCCGCGTGGCTGGACCGTCGAACGCTGGTACCACCGGGCCGGCTGCCGCCGGTACGTCGAGGTGGAACGCGACACGGTGAGCAACCAGGTGCGGCAGGCGGCCACGGGAGGCACCCCGGCCGCCGCCGATCGACGCCCGGAGCTGGGGACGGAGTGACGATGCGGCTTCCGCGCCAGCCGGGCGAGGTGATCGACCGGGAGACAGGGTTCCACATCACCTTCGACGGACGGCGGTATCCGGCGTACCGCGGTGACACCATCGCCTCGGCACTGGCCGCCTCTGGCGTTCGGGTGTTCTCCCGCAGCTTCAAGTACCACCGTCGCCGCGGCCTGCTCACCGCCAGCTACCACGATCCGAACTGCATGGTGCAGGTCGGCGAGGAGCCGAACGTACGGGCCGCGCACCGGCTGGCCGAACCCGGAATGGTGGTACGCCCCCAGAACACCTGGCCCTCGCTGGGCTTCGACGTGAAGGCGGTCAACGGACTGCTCGCCCGGTTCCTGCCGGTGGGCTTCTACTACAAGACGTTCATGCGGCCCCGCTGGCTGTGGCCGGCGTACCAGCGGGTGCTACGGCGGTTCAGCGCGGGCGGCGTACCACCGGCTCCGGACGCCGACCCGCCCCGTGCCGGCAAGCGGTACGCGCACCCCGACGTGCTGGTCGCGGGCGGCGGCCCGGCCGGGATGGCGGCGGCGTTGGCGGCGGCCCGGGCCGGCGCCACGGTGATGCTGATCGAGGAGGAGCACGCGCTCGGTGGCCACCTCCGCTGGGGTGGCGGCGGCGCTCGGTCAGCGCTGAGGGAGCTGACCGACGCGGTGGCCGCGACCGACCGGATCGAGGTGCTCACCAACGCGGTCGTAACGGGCCGGTACGACGACAACTGGACCGCGGTCCTGAAACGCGGCCAGCACGGGGAACCCGAGCGGTTGGTCAAGGCACGGGCGAAAGTGCTGGTCGTGGCCCCGGGGCTGATCGAGCGCCCGTACGTGGTCGACGGCAACGACCTGCCAGGCGTGATGCTCTCCACCGCGGTACGCCGCCTGATCAACCTGTACGCCGTGAAGCCGGGCGAACGCGCAGTGGTGCTGACCGCCAATCCCGACGGCGACGCCGCCGTGGCCGACCTGCGGCGGGCCGGTGTCAACGTCGTGCACGTGGTGGACGCCCGCCAGCGCGAGGACGTGCACCGGGTCCTCGGCGGTCGCCGGGTGAGCGCGGTGGAACTGGCCGGCGGGCGCAGGATCCGCTGCGACCTGTTCGTCACCGCGACCGGCTGGACCGCACCGACATCGCTGCTCAACATGGCCGGCGACCGGCCGGTGTACCGACCGGACGCGGCCCGGTTCGTCCCCGACGTGGCGCGGCTGCCGTGGCAGGTGATGGCCACCGGCGGTATCTGCGGAGATGGCACCCTCGCGGAGCTGACCGCGCACGCCGAGGCCGTCGGCGTCGAAACTGCCCGCCGGGCGGTCCGGATCGGCTCTGCGCGACGCAACGGCCCCCTGGCGGACTCCGGGGACCAGAGTGGTCCAGCGCCCATCGGGTCCGCCGGCCACCACCAGCCCACCGACCACCACCGACCCGCCGACCCGGTACCGATCCCGGACCTGTCGCTGGCACCACACCCGGCGCTGTTCCAGGGGCGTACCCACGGCTTTGTCGACTTCTCCGAGGACGTCACCTCGAAGGACCTGCTCACGGCGGTCGCCGAAGGGTACGACTCGATCGAACTGGCCAAGCGCTACAGCACCGCGACGATGGGGTCCGCCCAGGGGAAGCTGGAGACCGTCAACACCGTCGCCGTGGTGGCCGAAGCGACCGGACGGTCAATCCAGGAGACCGGCACCACGACCTGGCGGCCGCCGTACGCCCCGATCTCGCTCGGCGCGCTGGCCGGGCACCGCCACGAGCCGGTGCGGTACTCCCCGATGCAGCCGTGGCACGACCGGCACGGCGGCCACCCCCTGGTGGCGGGCGCCTGGATCCGGCCGGACCACTACGGCGACCCCGTCGCTGAGGCCCGCAACGTCCGCGAGCACGTCGGGATCATCGACGTCACCCCGATCGGCAAGCTGGACCTGCGCGGGCCGGACGTACCGAGGCTGCTCAACCTGCTGTACGTGAACAAGTGGTCGAAGCTGCCGATCGGCCGGGTCCGGTACGGGGCGATGTGCACCGAGGACGGTGTGGTGTTCGACGACGGGGTCACTGGCCGCCTCGGAGAAGAGCACTACCTGATGAGCACCACGTCCTCGGGGGCGGCGGCGGTGTGGGAGTGGCTGGAGCGGTGGCTGCAGACCGAGCACCCGGAGTGGCGGGTCCACGTGACTCCCCTGACCACGGCGTACGCCAGCATCAACGTGGCCGGGCCGCAGGCACGTACGCTGCTGCGCCGGATCACCGACGACGTCGACCTCTCCCCTGACGCGTTCGGCTACCTGGACGTACGCACCGGCACCGTCGCCGGGGTGGCCGACTGCGTGCTGTGGCGGATCGGGTTCACCGGTGAACTGAGCTACGAGCTGCACGTCCCGGCGAGCTACGGCCTGTCAGTCTGGGAGACCCTGCTGGAACGGGGAGCCGACCTCGGCACTGCCCCGTTCGGGGTGGAGGCGCAGCGGATCCTGCGACTGGAGAAGGGCCACCCCATCGTCGGGCAGGACACCGACGGGCTCACCCAGGCGTACGGCGCGGGGCTGGACTGGGCGGTCAAGCTCGACAAGGACGACTTCTTAGGCAAGCCCGAACTGGTATGGCAGAGCGGTCGCGAGGACGGGCAGCGCCTGGTCGCGTTGCAACCGGTCGACGGCGCCGTGGTGCCCGCCGAGGCGAGCCAGATCGTCTCCGACCACGGCCGGATCCTGGGGCTGGTCACCTCCAGCCGGATGTCTCCGACGCTCGGTCGGTCCGTCTGCCTGGGCCGGGTGGACGCCACCCTGGCCGCCGCCGGCACCCAGGTGACGATCAGGCTGCCGGACGGCAGTCGTACCGCGGCACGGGTGATGGCACACCTGGCACATGTCGACCCGGAAGGGACGAGGTTGCGTGGCTGATCCGACCGTCCTCCCCCAGACCTGCGAGGCAGTAGCGGCCGGGTACCCCGTACTCGCCCGGAGCCCGGTCCCGCCGTCCGAGCCTGCCGTGGTGGTGGCCGGCTGGGAAGTGACCGGGCGATGCAGCACCGCGGCGCTGACTCTGGTCGACCTCACGCCCTGGTCCAAGGTGCAGCTGAAGGCGACCCCGGGCGGGGCCGTCGAGAGCCTTCTGGGTGTCCTGCACGGACGCTCCCGGAGCGACCTGCCGGGCGGGCCGCCGATCAACGTGGTGGTGGGTTCCGGGCCTGGCGAGTGGCTGGTGCTCGCGGCGCCCGGCACCGCCGGGGAGATCCTCGCCTGGTGCCGCGAGCACGCCGCCGGCGTCGGCCAGCATCAGCCGGTAGTTGCCGCGGCGACGGAACTGGTCAGCGCCGTCGACCTCACCCACGGCCGGGCACTGTTCCGGATCACCGGCCCTCACGCCGCCGACACCCTCGCCACGGTGTGCCCGATCGACCTTTCTGACCAGGTCACCGGCGACACGGCCAGCTTCCGGTCCGCCGTGGCGGAGGTCGCCACCGAGGTGGTACGCCGTGACACCCGCCGTGGCCGCTCGTACCTGCTGCACTGTGAACGGTCGTCCGGGCGGTACCTGTTCGACGCCCTGCTGGAGGCGGGCGCCGAGTACGGGATCGACGTTGACGGCTTCCCGTACGACGTGGACGCCGTACCGGGCTGATCACGCATATCGGACCGCCGGGCGGACCCCTGGGTCACCGGACGCACACCCCGGGTCGCGCCACATGACCGTGGTCACATGGAGCGAGCCCAGGGTTGTAGCCTGACGTACCGCACACCCACAGGCGCGAGGGAACGGTTCGGGTTCCGGTACGACGGTGGCCGGCCGATGTCACGCTCCGTTACCGCGGACGGCGATCCGACTCGCACCGGCATCACCATCGCGACGGATTCCCGCAGGTGGTGCCGAGACGGGACGATTGAACGCATGAAGCGACGGGAGTAGTTCCGGTGACGTTTACCGAGTACCTCGCCGATCGCTGGTTCGAGCTCGTGGAACTGATCTTCATACACACCCAGGTGGTGCTGATCTCGGTCGGCATCGCGGCCGTGATCGGGGTGGGGCTCGGCGTCGCGGTACACGGCCACAAGCGAGCCAGTCGCGCCGCCCTCGCGGTCACCGGCACCATCCTGACGGTCCCGTCGTTCGCGCTGTTCGGGTTGATGATTCCGTTCTTCGGCCTGGGAGTGGTGCCCACCATCGCCGCGTTGGTGCTGTACGCCATCTTCCCGATCCTGCGTAACACGGTGACCGGGCTGGAATCCGTCGACCCCGCGCTGATCGACGCGGGTGAGGGGATGGGCCTGTCCCGCGGGCAACGACTGTGGCTGCTGAGGCTCCCGCTGGCCTGGCCGGTGCTGCTCACCGGAATCCGGCTCTCCACGATCATGGTGGTGGCGATCGCGGCGATCGCGGCGGCCGTGAGCGGTCCCGGGCTCGGCGAGCTGATCTTCGGTGGCCTGGCCCGGATCGGCGGCGCGAACGCGCTCAACGACACGCTCGCCGGTGTGCTGGGCGTGGTCACGGTGGCGCTCGTACTCGACCTCGGCTTCCTTCTCCTTACCCGGCTGACCACATCGCGAGGTATCCGTGCCTGACGATCAAACCCGCCCAACCGGTGACGTCATGATCCGCCTCGACCGGATACGCAAGCGGTACCCCGGCCAGTCCGCTGACGCCGTCGCAGAGTTGAGCCTCGATATCCGGGCCGGCGAAATCTGCATGCTGGTAGGCCCGTCCGGCTGCGGCAAAACCACCACCCTGCGGATGATCAACCGCCTGGTGCAGCCCACCGAAGGCCGGATCCACCTGGACGGCGAGGACGTCACCCGGATCGACGCGACGGAGCTGCGCCGCCGCATCGGGTACGTGATCCAGCAGATCGGGCTGTTCCCGCACATGACGATCACGGACAACATCGGTCTGATTCCGAAGGTGCTCGGCCACGACAAGAAGCGGATCTCCGAGCGGGTCGATGAGCTGCTCGAGATGGTGGGGCTGGATCCGAGCGAGTACCGGCACCGGTACCCCCGCGAGCTGTCTGGAGGTCAGCAGCAACGGGTCGGGGTGGCGCGGGCGCTCGCCGCGGATCCACCGGTGATGTTGATGGATGAGCCGTTCGGCGCGATCGACCCGATCACCCGGGATCGGCTGCAGGAGGAATTCAAGCGACTGCAGCAGCGCATCGGCAAGACGATCGTCTTCGTCACCCACGACATCCAGGAAGCGGTCAAGCTCGGAGACCGGATCGCCATCTTCGGACCCGACTCCAGCATCGCCCAGTACGACACCCCGGAGCGGATCCTCGCCCATCCGGCGAACGAGTTCGTACGCAGCTTCGTCGGTACCGGAGCCGCGGTACGTGGTCTCGGCCTGGTGCGGCTGCGTGACGTACCGCTGCCGGCGTGTGACAAGCCCAACGGCCGGCCCACGATCGGTGAGGACGCGACCCTCTACGACGCCCTGGACGTCATGCTGCGGGGCAACGCCGAGGAACTGGTCGTGCTCGGACCCGACGAGTCATCACAGCGGCTGCTGAGGTGGGCCGACGCCATCCGGGCCAGAGAAGCCGCGGCCGCGGGCGACACAGGAGACGGCCGATGACGACCGGTGACCTCGCGCAGCGGGAGGTTCTGGTTTCGGCCGCTCCGCCCCACAGCGGGCGGCGGATCTCACTGAGCTCACTGCTTGTCACACCGCTCATGCTGGCCGGTGCGAGCCTGGCGCTGTACCTCTACATACAGGCGCAGACCCTGGACTCGATCGAGCGGCGTTCGATCGCGAGCGACGTACTGCTGCAGCGGACGATCGAACACCTGCAACTGGTGGCGGTCTCCACCGTGCTGGTCATCGCGATCGCCGTTCCACTCGGGGTGTTGCTGACCCGTCCGGGCTTCAGCCAGCTCCGGTCACCGATCCTCGCCCTGGCCAACGGCGGCCAGGCGGTGCCGTCGATCGGCGTACTGGTGCTGCTCGCGATCTGGGTCAGCACGGGCTTCGGCCCCGCGATCGTCGCGCTGGTCATCTATGCGGTGCTGCCGGTGCTACGCAACACCATGGTGGGGCTGGAAGGCGTCGACCGGGCCCTCATCGACGCGGGGAAAGGGATGGGGCTCACCAAGCTCCAGGTGCTGCTGAAGGTAGAACTGCCGCTCGCGGTGCCGGTGATCCTCGCCGGCATCCGGATCGCGCTGATCATCAACGTCGGGGTGGCCACCCTTGCGGCGTTCACGAACGCGGGGGGCCTCGGCTCAGTGATCAACGCGGGTATCGTGCTCAACCGCATTCCCGTACTGGTCGTCGGCAGCGTACTGACCGCGGTGCTCGCCCTGACTGTCGACTGGTTGGCCGGGCTGGCCGAACAAGTGCTCCGGCCCCGAGGAATCTGATCCCCACCGACGAACGCTCTGGAGGAGACACATGACAAGCTCGCTCTCCCGCATGCTCCGGCTGGTTGCCGGGGCGGCGTTACCGATCGCGTTGGCGGTCTCGCTCACGGGTTGCGGTCTGGACAGCGGATCCGTCGACAAGGGCAGCCTCGCCGAGGACGCCTCGCTGGAGGGAGCCACGCTCACCGTCGGCTCGAAGGAGTTCACCGAGCAGCTGGTGCTCTGCCAGATCACGATGCTCGCCTTGAAGTCGGCCGGCGCCGAGGTGAACGAGAAGTGTGGGATCTCCGGCAGCAACACCGTCCGTAAGGCGCTGGAGTCCGGCTCCATCGATCTCTACTGGGAGTACACCGGCACCGCCTGGATCAACTACCTCAAAGAGACGACCCCGTTGAAGGACCCCAAGGAGCAGTACGACGCGGTCGTCAAGGCGGACAAGGAAAAGAACAAGATCGCCTGGCTCGATCCGGCGCCGTTCAACAACACGTACGGCATCGCCGTGAGCCGCAAAATTGCTGACGACCTCGGGATCACAACCATCTCCGATTACGCCGAGCTGGTGAAATCCGACCCCGAGAAGGCGAGCCTGTGTGTGGCGAGCGAATTCGCGGGACGCGACGACGGGCTCCCCGGGCTGCAGAAGGCGTA
>JBOGDK010000012.1:0-32071 GCA_050701795.1 Micromonosporaceae bacterium | reverse complement strand
CGTCCGCCCAGTCGGGCGCCGTGAGCGTCACGCCTGATCACCTCCGCGCTGCTGGCCGACCACCTGATCCCTCGTGTGATCGCCGCCGGGCACATGGTCACCGCTGGAAGCGTGGTCACCGCCGGGCCCGTGGTCACCGCCGGGCCCGTGGTCGCCGCCGGGCACGTGGTCGCCGCCGGGCACGTGGTCACCGCCGCGGAGCTGGTCGACAGCGTGCGCGAGGATCGGCCCGAGCACCACGAGCCCGTCCCGGGCACCACCGGTCGAACCGGGCAGGTTCACGATGAGGGTGCGCCCCGCGACCCCGGCCAAACCGCGCGACAACACCGCCATCGGCGTCTTGTCAGCGCCGTACCGTCGCAGTGCTTCTGCGATGCCGGGGATCTCGTACTCCAGGACGCTCCTGGTGACCTCCGGCGTACGGTCGGTCTGCGAGATCCCGGTGCCGCCACTGGTGATCACCACGTCGACGCCCGCCGCCACCGCGTCCCGGATCGCCTCTCCGACGGGGTCCCCATCCGGTACGACTGTCGGACTGTCCACCTGGAGCCCGAGTGCGGACAGACCCTCCACCAACACTGGCCCGCTGGTGTCGGCGTACACGCCGGTGGCGGCCCGGTTGGACGCCACGATCACACGTACCTTCATGACGGCGGCTCCTGGTTCCCGACCACCGGCCCGCCGTCGTCCACAGTGTCGCCGTCGTCCACAGTGTCACCGTCGTCCACAGTGTCGCCATCGTCCAGGGTGTCGCCCATCGCGTCCACGCCGAACCCATCGGCCCCGGGATCCCGTTGCCACAGGCCGGTCTTGCCGCCTTCCTTGCGCAGCACCCGTACCTCGCCGAGGCTCGCGGCAGGGTCGACGGCCTTGATCATGTCGATCAGGGTGAGGCCCGCGACCGCGACCGAGGTGAGCGCCTCCATCTCGACCCCGGTACGGTCCGCCGTGGTTGTGGTCGCCGTGATCGTGACCGCGTCATCCACCGGATCCAGGTCGACGCTCACCTTGTGCAGGGCGATCGGATGGCAGAGCGGGATCAGATCCGGGGTCCGCTTCGCGCCCATGATTCCTGCGATCCGGGCCGTGGCGAGCGCGTCGCCCTTCTTCAGACCTCCGTTACGGAGCAACGCCACCACCTCGGCGGTGGTGTGCACCGCGCCAGCCGCCACGGCGGTACGGATGCTCACCTGCTTCCCGGAGACATCCACCATTCGCGCGGCACCGGTCTGGTCGAGGTGGGTGAGCTGGGTGTCGGACACGCCTGCGAGCCTACGTCGGGAGGCACCCGAACCGAGGGATGCGGCTCCGGGTGCCCGGCGGTGTCAGGAACACCCCCGCGATGCTTGTCCGCGATCTTGAAGCATCAGTCCGCAGTTTCCGCGACCAGTGCTTCAAGATCGCGGAGAGTTGGTCACCGGGACGGAGTCCGCGTGGCCCGCCGCGACGTCCAGAGGGCGGGGGCGGGGCGTACGGGCGGGGGCACAGGCAGCGGACAGTCGGAGGGCCCGTATGCCTTCAACCGGAATATGGCGGCGTAGTCAAGTGGACCGGGGGACGATACCCGCCGCGAGGCGCTCTTTACCCTTCCCGCCTTACGTGATCAAGGACCTACACCACTGGTCTTGATCGACTTTCGCCGGAGCGGGCTACCACAGACAAAGATCACTGCCGTTTCGATGTCACGACTTCTGGTTACCAGCTGTTAGCAATTAACCGCATATCCTGCATCAATAGGTCAACAAAACACGGAGCGTATTAGCGGGCTTACGGAGTGGCCCCCTGATCTTCCTGCCTGCACCCTCAGGACTCAGGCTTGAGTCGACTACCACCAGTCGGCCATTTAGTCTTCTACCAAGTGTCCATGGTAAGTAGCCGTTTGAGTGAGGTGAGGCACACGGGAAACTGTCACTATGTGAAGTCACTCCCCAACCCAGAGCCGTCATTCTGGCTTAAGTCAAGATCCAGGTTTCCACACTCAAATCAACTATTCGAAATACCCACCGCGACATTCGGTCATTTCGGCTACTAATCTTGTTGATTCATTAACAACCTGTCACACGGCCGAAAGGAGCGACGTCATGCGCGGCGACTGGCACTGATGACGCCCACCTTGTCGACCCGTCACCACCGGAGGAGAAGCCCATGCGCGGCGACTGGCACTGAGCGGACCGACCGACCAAGCCCACCCCGACAACCCTGAGGAGCACCTCGTGCGCGGCGACTGGCACTGACCCGATCCCTTTCGATAAACCACGACCCAAGGGAGGCGCTCATGCGCGGCGACTGGCACTGAGCGGACCGACCGGCCAAGCCCACTCCGACAACCCCAAGGAGCACATCATGCGCGGCGACTGGCACTGACGACCTCATACCTGAAACCCAACCCACCAAGGGAGACGCTCATGCGTGGCGACTGGCACTGATCGGCAGCGGACACATCACAACAAACGTGAAAGGGGCACCCCGTGCGCGGCGACTGGCACTGACGATGCAGACCTATCCGGAACACCACCAATCAAGGAGAAAGCTATGCGCGGCGACTGGCACTGACTCCCACGATGCCCGTGACACGGCCTACCATTACCAAGCAGTGGCCTTCTGGCTGGTGGGGGTCGAAGCTTGAGCCAAGGCGAGACAAAGACAGAAAGTGTGCGGCTTGTCGTCTATGTGACGGCTCACGCGATGCTGGCCGCCTGCCTCTTGTCTGCGGCGCTGGGCTCCTTCATCCTCCGCCCGACTCACCTGACGTGGCAGGTGATCGTCTTCACCGCCCTCACGACGGTTGCGGGGCTGGCGGTCCTCCACATCCGTACCGGGGCCAACCGGTACGGCGTGACCTGGGGTGAAGCCGTAGTACTCGGCGGCATCGTTCTGCTCCGACCCGAGTTACTCATCATCTGCGTGGCTGTCGGCAAGCTCGCATCCGAGCTGCTTCTCAAGGTCGATCGCCTGAAGCTCACCTTCAACGTCAGCAAGGACATCACCGCGGCCGCGGTCGCCGCATCCGTCGCGTACGCGGTGGCCGGATCATCCGGTGTCGACCCGCTGGACCTGCGAGGCGCGCTGGCACTGGTAGCGGCAACGCTGGTTCATACATTTGTTTCATTCGGATCCGCAACCGTCGCTATCGCCCTCGCCAGTGCAACTCCGGCACTTCAGGTCGCGCGGCGGAGTTGGCGAACCGAACTGGCAAGCTCAGCAAGTAACCTGCTCGGCGGATTTGCCGCCGTTATTGTCGTACTGCTCAGCCCTCAGTTGCTGGCGGCTATCCCGCCGCTGGTTCTTTGCCTGCACCTGTTCAACTCCCGGCGGCTGCACGCGCAGAGTGAACGGGCAGCATGGCAACGCCTGGCCGAGGCAACCGACCGATTCAACGACGTGGATGTCAACGCGGTACTTCGCGCGGCGGTCCACACCTCCTCGGAGCTGTTCTCCGCCGACGTCACCGAGGTCGAGCTGCGCCTGCCCGACGAACCGTGTCGGCTGATTCGCGGCAGCAGCACGGAGATCTTCTGGGACGGGCCCGCCGAAAAGGCACCGGAGTCCACCAGTGAAAGCATCGACGCTCCGTTGGCCAGCCACGACGGCAGCCTGGTCGTCGGTCACCTGAGGCTCAGGTTCCACGGCAAGGTGCACCTGAGCGAACGGGAACGCTACGCGCTGGACACCTTCGCGGCCTCGCTGTGCACCGCACTCCGCAACGCCCAGACCCACGCGGAGACCCAGAACATGGCGCTGCGGTACGCGCACGCCGCCCGCCACGACCCACTCACCGGGCTGGCCAACCGGCGGCAGCTGCTCGAAGCCGGGGAACGTACGGTCAGCACCCGTCCGATCCGGGGCATCCACGCGCTGCTGCTGATCGACCTCGACCACTTCAAGGAGGTCAACGACACCCTCGGGCACTCGATCGGCGACGGCGTACTGCAACGGGTCGGGGAACGGTTGGCCGCCGCGGCCGGGCCGGAGGACCTGGTGGCGCGGCTCGGTGGCGACGAGTTCGCGATCCTGTTCGTAGGGCTGCCCGCGCCGGCGCTGGCCAGCCACCGCGCCCGCAAGGTGCTCGCGGCGCTGGACCCGCCGCTGGAGGTCGACGGCGTACGGCTGCAGATCGAGGCCAGCGGCGGGGTCGCCACCGCACCGGCCGACGGCGGCATCACCGAGTTGCTGCGCCGCTCCGACGTGGCGATGTACCAGGCGAAACGTGCCGGCCACACGATCTCGGTGTACAGCCAGGCACGCGATACCGCGGATCTGGGTCAGCTGTCCCTCGGTGGCGACCTGCGCCGGGCGCTGGACGAGCGGCAGTTCGCGCTGGGCTTCCAGCCGATCGTCGATCTGGCAAGTGGCGAGGTCGTCGCAGCCGAGGCGCTCGCTCGTTGGCGGCACCCGCGGCGCGGCGATCTTGGTCCTGCCCGGTTCCTGGACGCCATCGTGCGCTCCGGGTTGCTCAATCCGTTCACCGAGATCGTGCTCAACGAGGCTCTCTCCTCCGCCGGGGCATGGCAGGACGCGGGGCACCCGATCACGGTCACCGTGAACGTGTCGGCACGGAGCCTGCTCGACGCCCGGTTCCCGGAGCTGGTGGCGCGACGTCTCGCGGCGCACGACGTACCGGCGGAACGGCTGGTGCTGGAGTTGACCGAGACCATGACCCTGAGCCGTCTCGACGTGGTGGACGAAGTCCTCACCGCGCTGCGGGACAAGGGTCTGCAGCTCGCCCTGGACGACTTCGGCACCGGGTACGGCGCACTGTCCACGCTCGCCGAGGTGCCGATCCAACAACTCAAGATCGACCGCAAGTTCATCGCCGAGATGGACAACTCGACGGAGGCGGAAGCCGTCGTACGCTCCACCATCGACCTGGGCCGCAGTCTGGGGCTCCAGGTCGTGGCAGTCGGCGTCGAGAGCGAAACCCAGCGGCAGACTCTGTTCGAGATGGGTTGTCCGTACGGCCAGGGGCACCTGTTCAGCCGCCCGATGACCGCCGAGCGCCTCACCGCGGTGCTGGACCGGGGCGGCGAACTCGCCCCGCCGCTGAGCAGCCAGGCAGACGTGATCCGGATGCCAGCGCGATTCCGCCGCCGCGGCTCCGGCTAGCCAGGCGGCCCACCGCCCGTCTCAGGAGCCAGCCACCCACCTGGTCTGGTTAAGTAGCGGCGTGATCGGGACGCTTCGCAAGCTCCACCGGGCCGGCGACGGACTCGCCGCCGACGCTGGCCTCTACCTGGTCGGCGCCGGCTTCGCCGGGTTCACCGCCGCCGCCTCGACCCTGCCGGCACACCGCGCCTGGGGGCAGATCGCCGTGGTCGGGTACGCCGTGGCGGCCGTGCTCGCCGCGGTGCAGCTGTTGGGCCCGGCCTGGCTGCGTACCGCCCCGGTACGGGCTGCGGTCCTCGGGATCGGATGGATCGGGTCGACACTGCTGCCGCTGGTGGTGCAGGCGGTGCAGCGGGCGGGCGGGCACCCGTACCGGGCCCAGGAGGAGGTCGCCGTGGTCGAGATGGGCGCCACGCGGCTGCTCGACTCCGGCACCCCGTACCTGACCCGGGACGCCATCGCGGTGGCACCCGAACCGCTGCTCGGCTACCTGCCGTACCAGCCGGGGATGACGGTGTTCGGGTTGCCGAGGGCGCTCGCCGGGGACGTCTGGTGGGCGGATGCCCGGATCTGGTTCGCGCTCGGCACCGGTGCCGCGCTGCTGGCCGCGCTGCGTCTGCTCCACACGTCAGGGGTACGGCCGACGCTGCTGGTCAGGGCGGCGCAGGCGATCACCGTACTGCCGATCTGCGCACTGACCCTGGCCACCGGAGGGGACGACCTCCCGGTGCTCGCGCTGACTCTGCTCGCCCTGGCGTTCGCCGCCCAACAGAGGTGGACCGGTGCCGGTGTCGCGATCGGGGCGGCCGCCGCGCTGAAGCTGTTCGCGTGGCCGGTGGCGGTGGTGCTGGTGATCTACGGGTACGCCCAGAGCCGTCAGGCAGGAACCCGGCTGGCGCTGCCGGCGGTGGCGATCCTGGTCGGCGTACTGCTACCGGTGACGTTGCGGGGCGGCGGGGCGGTGGCGGAGAACCTGGTCCGTTTCCCGCTCGGCATGGGGCTGGTCAAGAGCCCCGCGGCGAGCCCGTTCCCGGGGCATCTGATCGCGACCGGGCTGCCGTTCGGGCGGGCGGTCGCGGCCACCCTGCTGGTCGCGGCGGCGGTGGCGATCGGGGTCTGGTTGCTGCGCCGCCCTCCGGACACAGTCGGTGCCACGGCGGGTGTGTGCGCACTGGGCCTGCTGGTGGCGATCCTGTTGATGCCGGCGACCCGGTTCGGTTACCTGCTCTACCCCGCCGGGTACGCCGTCTGGGCGGTCGCTCTCGGGCAGCTCGTGGGAACCCGGGAACCGCTCGTACCGTCGAAGGTGTGATGAGGTTCCTGGTCCTGCTGACCGTCGACCACCCCTCGGGGCGGGCGCGGTTGCGGGCAGACTAGACGCGTGACGACACATACGGGTGTGCTCGCGGTGATCGCCGCTGGTGGCGCGCTCGGCTCGCTGGCCCGGTTCGGGGTGCAACGGCTCTGGCCCGCGGCACCGTACGGCTTCGACTGGGCGACGCTCACCGTGAACGTCGTCGGGTGCGGGCTGATAGGCGTACTGATGGTGCTGGTCAGCGACGTGTGGTCAGGTCGCCGGCTGCTGCGGCCGTTCCTCGGGGTCGGCGTGCTCGGCGGGTTCACCACGTTCTCCGCGTACGCGGTGGCCGTACCGCGGCTGATCACGACCGGGCACCCGGCGCTGGCTGGGGCGTACCTGGTGGGGACCGCGGCCGCCGCGCTCGGCGCGACCTGGCTCGGCGTGGTGGCCGCTCGCCGGGTCACAAGGAGCACTATCGAGCCAGCCGTTACCAGCCGCCGGACGCCGGCCGAGCGCCAGCGGTGACCGGTTTCGGGGCCGCGGTGCTGGTGACGCTCGGAGGTGCGATCGGTGCGCCGCTGCGCTACCTGACCGACCAGACACTGGCGGTACGGCTGGGTCCCGGGTTCCCGTGGGGCACCCTGCTCGTCAACGTGGTCGCGTCGCTCGTGCTCGGCGTACTGACCGGGGCGGCGACAGCACTTCCGGGATGGGTGTCTCCGCTGGTCGGTACGGGCCTGGCGGGGGCGCTGTCGACGTACTCGACGTTCGGCTACGAAACCGTCCGGCTGCTCATCGACGATGCCCGCGGATACGCCTTCGGCAACGTGGCGATGAACGTTCTCGGCAGTGTCGCCGCCGCCGTGGCGGGACTCTGGCTGGGCTCCGTGGCGCTCGGCTGACCAGCTCGCCGAGGAGTTCCGGGGCCGGCAATTGACAGGCGTCAGCGCACCTGCGGTCTGCTACGGCCCAACCGATCTTGGCGGTCAGCACCGCCCGGAACCGGTGCTTGTCCTTCGTGTTTCGTGGCTCGCAGGCCTTTCCCTGGTCGTTGCGGAACACCGACGGCGCCCAGTACTGGTATTCGCCCTCGCGGTTCTTTGCGACCCAGGCGGGCTTCTCGGGCATCGAAACGCCGTGCTTGGTCGACGGACCGGACATCCGGGGTGCCGTCGCGTACGGGAAGCCTCCGCCTTTCCCGTTACCGCCGGTCGCGTACGCGTAGTAGGTCTTTCCCGCCTTGATGAATGACGGGTCCGCGAAGTTCTTGTTAATCGCGATGTCACCTGTGGTCGCGGCGCTTGCCGGCGGTACGGCCAGCAGGGTGGTCCCGAGAGCCACCGCCGCCGCGCCAGCGGTCAGACCCACCTTCCAGACCCGACCGCGCAATGTCGTTATCCGCATCTGGCACATGACGGAGGTGTCGCGTCACTGAAGTGTCTTATGAATGTTCGGGTCTGCTCAAGAATTGAGCCCCGGTCGCGGCGCTTCACGGACTGGCGTACACAGGAGCTATGCGGTTCTCCACCCACCTCGGTTCCGGCACCTACCGCGACCGCCGGCAGGCCGGGGCGGTCCTGGCGGAGCTGCTCGCCGATATCCGGGTAGGGCCCCACGCGGTGGTGCTGGGTCTGGTGCGAGGCGGCGTGCCGGTCGCGGCGGAAGTTGCCCAGTTGCTGCACGTACCGCTGGATGTCCTGGTGGTACGCAAACTCGGGGTGCCGTGGGCGCCTGAGGTGGCGTTCGGGGCGGTGGGTCCCGCGGGCGTACGGGTGCTCAACCCCGACATCGCGGCCCGCCTGGGGGCCCGGGACATCGCCATCGTGACCGAACAGGCAACTGCCGAGCTGGTACGCCGGGAGCGGGCGTACCGGGCTGACCGGCCGCCGCTGGACCTGACCGGCCAGATCGCCGTGGTGGTAGACGACGGCCTCGCCACCGGCGCCACCGCGCGTGCGGCGGTCGAGGTCGCCCGTACCCTCGGGGCGCGCCGGATCGTGGTGGCGGTGCCCGTCGGCTCCGTCGAGGCGGTGGGTTTGCTGGAACGTACCGCCGATCTGGTGGTCTGCCCGCTGGCACCGAACGACTTCGGCGCGGTCAGCCGGTTTTACGACGACTTCCACCAGGTGACCGATGACGAGGTACGAGATCTCCTGAGCGGCACTCGATGATGGTCGCCGACGCTGGGTACGGTCGTGACATGGAGATGACCTGTCCCAAGTGTCAAGGCGCGATGCGGCAGTACGAACGCAACGGCGTCACCATCGACCAATGCACCGAATGTCGTGGCCTTTTCCTCGACCGGGGTGAGCTGGAGCGCCTGGTTGACGCGGAGGCGGCATACAACGAGTCGGCGACCCCGGCGGGCGGTGCGCCACCGGCACCCGCCGCCCCACCGCCGGCGCCAGCCCCACCACCGGCGCAAGCTCCACCACCAGCTCCCGCTCCGCCACCAGCTCCGGTACCGCCCGCCGGGCGGCCACCGATGGCGCCACCACCGGCACCGGCACCTCACTACGACCCCGGGTACGGCAGCCACGGGTACGGACACGACCCGTACCACAAGCGGAGGAAGCGGCGCAGCTTCCTCGAAGACCTGTTCGACTGAGCCACCGGACTGAGTCACCAGGGCAGGTACCCGCCAGTAGAGGTGGCGGATACCTGCCCTGTCCGGTGCTACGGAGCCGGTGTCACCCGAACCCGGCCGGCGCCCGTGTTACGTGAGCCTCGCCTGGGCGTACGCGGCCATCGCTGACCGCAGGAACTCCGCAAGCCGGGGGTCCGTGGAGTCGAAGTTCGCCCGGAACCGCGGGTCATCGGCGTACAGGTTGCCGAGACCGGTGTACGACTCCCGGTCAGGCGTCCAGTGCCCGTCGGCCAACCAGCGGTAGTGCCCGTCGAGGATGTCGAACACCCGTGGGTCGTCGGACGCCACGCCAGCCTCGATCAACTCGACCAGCTCGGTCACCGTGGTGGCCCACTGCCGCTGCATCTGCTGCGCGTCGACGCGCTTCATGGTTTCCCGGGAACGGGCCACCGCGTCGGCGCCCCAGCGCTCCGCGGCCTCCGCCTCGTACCGGGCCTGGGTTTCGGAGTCGATGCCGGTGAACCAATGTTCCACCTTCACCTTCGCCATCTTCTGATCACCTCCTTCCAGTTGCTTGATGGTGCGGGCGACGGTGTCGGCGAGTCGCTGGAACCTGTCCCGCTCGGCCAGCAACGACCGGTGGTGTACGCGGAGCGCCTCCACCTGGTCGCGCTGACGGCGTACCACCTCGGAGATGGTCTCCAGTCCGAGCCCGAGCTGCCGTAGCACCAGGATCTCCTGAAGCCGCAGCAGCTGTTCCCGCTCGTAGTAGCGGTAGCCGTTGCCACCGATCCACGCTGGTGGCAGCAGGCCGATCTCGTCGTAGTGCCGCAGGGTCCGGGACGTCACCCTGGACATCCGCGCCACCTGCGCGATCGACCACGCCATCGCTCGCCCTTCCGTCGGCGGGCCGGCAGTTCCGACCCGCAGGTCCACGGTAGAAGTTGACGTTACGTCAAGGTCAAGGCGATTCTGGCGCGGTGCCGGGCGGCGTGCTGGGGCGGGTCGGGCTACGGGTAGCTGGTCACCGGCTCGTCCTCGCCCGCCAGACCCGGCGGGGTCCGGGCCGCGCGGTCTCACCTGGTCGTACGGGGATCGAACCGACCGACCACGTATCGGACCAGCGGCGGGAGGACGACCCACATCGCGACCACCGCGAACAGGTGGTTGGTCACCGCGGCTACCGGGATGGACACGAGGAAGACGACGGGGACGGCGAGAAACCGCAGCAGCAGGTATCTCCTGAGTCCACGGTCGAAGCCGTCCGGCACCAGTAACCCGATGTACGCCACGTGCACCCACAGCAGCGAGAACAACAGTCCGGCGACGCTGATACTGATCGCGTAGAGGATCAGAGCCGTACGGAACTCCGGGTACGTGCCGAGAACCTCGGTCGGGAACGGCACCAGCGCGACCGACAGCAGGAACACCCCGTTGATCACCAGGAGCGAGGTGTCGTAGTACTCGACGTACTGGAACAGCCGGTGGTGGCTGATCCAGAGCCGACCGATCATGAAGAAGCTGAGCACGATGCTGAGCAACTCGTGGCCCTGGCCACGAAGCGCGTGTCGCAGCCCGGAGGCGCTGAGGTCGTCCGGGACGTTCAACTCAAGGACGAGCAGCGTGATCGCGATCGCCATGACCGCGTCGCTGAAGTAGACCAGGCGCTCGATCTGCGGGCGCCCGGACCTTCGTGATGTCCTCACGCCTCCGTTCTACCGTCGAACCCGGTATCCCGGCGCCAATCGGGAGTTAGCGGGTGTTCTGCGGATCCCGGTCAAGCGAAACCGTCTGGCCGCGTCACCGCTCCATTCGCTGTCAGTGTGGGATTGAATGAGAGGTCCGGGCTGTCCCTGGGGACGATATGCCAGGGTGAGGTCATGATCGCCATACGTCGTTTGCCGCGGTTGTCGTGGACCGTCCTCACGCCGCTGCTGGGTGTGGCGGTGCTCGCGCTGGCCTGGGGCAGGGACCTCGGGCCGGTGCTGGTGGTGCTCGTGGCCGTCGTGCTCGCGGGCACGGTGCTGTCGGCGGTGCACCACGCCGAGATCGTGGCGCTACGGGTGGGTGAGCCGTTCGGCTCGCTGGTGCTCGCGGTGGCGGTGACGGTGATCGAGGTCGCCATGATCGTCACGCTGATGATTTCCGGTGGGCCCGAGGCAGCGTCGTTGGCGCGGGACACGGTGTTCGCCGCGGTGATGATCACCACCAACGGCATCGTGGGTCTGTCCCTGCTGCTGGGCGCGTTGCGGCACGGGTTCACGTTGTTCAACTCCGAGGGCAGCGGAGCCGCTCTGGCGACGGTGGCCACACTGGCGACGTTGTGCCTGGTGTTGCCGGCGTTCACGACCAGCGAACCGGGTCCTGAGTTTTCCGCGCCGCAGCTGACGTTCGCCGCGTTGGCCTCGCTGGCGTTGTACGGGATGTTCGTGCTCACCCAGACCGTGCGCCATCGTGACTTCTTCCTGCCGGTCTCCTCGGAGGGGGTGGTCGAGGCGGAAGAGCACGCTCCGACACCCAGCGGACGGGCGGCGGTGGCCAGTGTGGGTTTCCTGCTGCTCGCGCTGGTCGCGGTCGTCGGGTTGGCGAAAGTGGAGTCCCCGGCGGTCGAGGCAGGGGTCCGGGAGGCGGGGTTCCCGCAGTCATTCGTCGGTGTGGTGATCGCGCTGCTGGTCCTGCTACCGGAGACGCTCGCGGCTGGTCGGGCCGCTGTTCGGGAGCGGATCCAGATCAGCCTCAACCTGGGGTACGGGTCGGCGATGGCGAGCATCGGGCTGACCATCCCGACGATCGCGCTGGCGTCGATCTGGCTGGAAGGCCCGCTGGTGCTCGGCCTTGGCTCGACCCAGATGATCCTGCTTGCGCTCACGGTGGTGGTCAGTGTCCTGACCGTGGTTCCCGGCAGAGCCACCCGCCTGCAGGGCGGTGTTCACCTCATCCTGTTCGCGGCGTTTGTGTTCCTCGCCATCAACCCCTGACGCATTCGCGCCGTTGTGCTGCCGTGCCCGCAGGGCCGCGTCGTGGCGGCGCCGTCGCAGGGCCACGGCGAGGTGCCACTGCCGCGACACCGTGTTGCGTGTAGGACGGTCAGATCGCCATGTCGACGAAGCGCGAGAAGTGCAGCTGCGCCGCGACGGTCACCGTATCGGTAGGGCCGTTACGGTGCTTGGCGACTATAAAGTCCGCCTCGCCAGCTCGCGGCGACTCCTTGTCGTAGTAGTCCTCGCGGTGCAGAAGTATCACAACGTCGGCATCTTGCTCGATCGAGTTGTGTGCCACGACGCCGTTGGCGATGAAGTTGTGCGTGACGTCCACGGTGGCGTCGAACACCGGCATGTCACCGAGCGGCTCGACCGCGGTTACCGCATCCCAGAGGATGTCCGACGTCGCCAGGTCCACCAGTTCGCGGGAGCCGGCGATCTCAGCGATCCGGGCCAGCCGGCCGCGGGAGAACCGCCGCTGGCGGTTGTCCGACCCGAGCATGTAGCTCCCGCTGTAACGCTCACCGAGCTGACTCGCGATCTGTCGATGTGTCAACCCCCCCGCCGCGATGGCGTCTTTGACACGGTCAGCAATCGCCCACGGGACGAGATCGATGTTCGGATTGGGTTTGTGAGCACCGAGGATCTCCAGTGCTTCGGGGATTCGATCGCCACGCTCGCCGTGGCAGCCGATGTCTCGCAGGAACCGGATCTGATCCTCGGAGCCCTGGATGATCACGTTCCAGCATTGGCCGTAGCCGTACTTGGTCGTGGCTTTCAGGCGGGAGCGGACGTGGAACCGCAGCAACGCTCGCTGAACATTCTCCGCCAACCGGCGGCTGGTCGAGGCGTAGTAGACACGCGCCGTACGACCGCGGCCGTTACGCGAGACGGTGATTGACCCATCGGTTGCCCACAGGTGTCGGAGAAACAACGCGAGTTGGCCATCGGGAAGCCCGAACACTGGCTCAGGAATGAACTTGTTTCCGGAGCGCGACCCCCACAGCCCGAGCGGCTCCAGCCACTCACGGATCGGGTGGAACTTGTTGTGGGTCAGCCGCGTTGGGCTGGGGAGCCATAGCTGCCAGGTCCGGCCGACGATCTTGCCTGAGACCGTGATGCCGAACGCACGCTTGGCCGCATCCTCGACGGCCAACTTGTTTGCGAGATCGGCGGTCGCGTACTTGACGCTGTTCGGTCCGATACTGCCGTCACCGAGAAGGTGCGCCAGAAGCACCAGCCGGTCTTCGTCCCACTCAGCCGTGATCCCCGGTTGTGGCAGCAATCGGGGTACGGCGACGGCCGAGCCGATGACGAGTTCGTCCAGCCGTACCCAACCGTCGACGGTCAGGAACTTGTGGTTGGCGGTGGCGTCCACCTCACGCCCGGATGCGAGCCGCAGACGATAGACAGGCTTGATGCCCGAGGGGAAGGTCTTCGTCAGTCTGGACGGGACAAGACGGTACCGGTCATCGACCGCGAGCACATCGGGCTGGATCTGCGAAAGCAGGAGTTCACCAAGCGTGATCTCCTGTCCGTTGTCCGCGCGGAGCAGCCGGGTGGACGCGGGCATGCAACCGCTTTCCCGCAGGTCAGAGAGCTGTGGCCGCTTGTCGGTGCGCTGCTCCGGCCCACGGTTGAGCTGGCTGACCGCCACCACCGGGCACTCGACCTCCTTGGCGAGCAGCTTCAGCCCCCGGGACAGCTCCGCGACCTCCTGCTGTCGGCTCTCCACCCGCTTCGGGGACGTCATCAGCTGGAGATAGTCCACGATGATCAACTTGAGGTCGTTGCGCTGTTTGAGTCGCCGCGCCTTCGCCCGGATCTCCATCAGGGTCATGTTCGGGGTGTCGTCGACGAACACCGGCGCTTCTGAGATCTCACCCATCCGCCGCGCCAACTTCGTCCAGTCATCGTCGGAGAGCCCACCCGACCGCAGTACGTGCAACGGCACCCGGGACTCGGCCGACAGCAGCCGCATCACGATCTCGACCTTGCTCATTTCCAGGCTGAACATCAGGCTGGCCAAGCTGTTGCGAATCGACGTGGCCCGGATGAAGTCCATCGCGGCCGTGGAGTTGTGGGTCGGAATCATCGACCGGCCGGCCACGTACAGGTGGTCGTGGTTGTCGATCTGCACGCAGCGCACCGGGACACTCGGGATCGGTCGAACGTCAACGATGTAACGGGAGCCGGACCGTACCGTACTGGTGGTACGCCGGCGTTCCTTGTGCGCCAGCCGCTTGCGTTCCAGCCTGAAGACGTCTTCCTGCGTCGTGAACGTGAGCGTGTACGACACCGACGAAGCCAAGGTACGGCTCCGAACCGGCTTGCCCGTCACCTGGCACCGGTATCCGAGGCTCACGACCAACTCGTACACGTCGTCGGCCAGCCGCTTGTTGGTCACGGAGAACTGGACGGCACCGTCGGAGTGGGCGTACCCGTCGGTGTCGAGCAGGCCCGCAAGGAGTGCGCGTCGTTGGCGCTCCGAGGCCCTCAGGTAGTCGACCGGGATGTGCTTGTCTCCGAGAACGCCGAGTGCGCGAAGCAGCCCACTGAAATTGCGCTCCCGATCCGCACCGGGATCGGGTAGCAGAATCGTGTACACCCGGGGCCTACTGGGCCGCACCTGGAAGCCGTCGGCCTCCACGTACATCACGATCTCGGGGTCGTCGGTGGTGAACCTGGCCGCGGCAGAATGGCCGTCCCCGAGCCACACCCCCAGGGTGTACGGCGAAATCAGCAGCTCACGTTCCGGGAGATCGACGGGGCTGGCATTGCTGACAGAGTGGTTCAGCCTGCGATCCGCGGTACGGGTCCGCAGGGTGGCGGCGATCTCCTCGGTGGTCCGTACCTCCGGGTCCTTCCGGGACCGGCGGGACGCCCGGGTATGGGTGAGCCACTGGTGCCAGGCGTCCGCGACCAGCACTGAGCCGTCGGAGAATTCCACCTCGTAGCAGGGGCGATCGGTCATCACGTCGGTAGCCGCCACCACGGTGGTCGGTTTCCCGTCCGCGCCGATCAGGCAGTCGCCGACCTGCACCGCACCCATCGTGGTCCAGCCCTCGGGGGTGGCCAGCGGAGTGTCCAGTGCCAGCGCCTTGCCGAGCCCGGGCCGGCCGGCGACGACGATCAACTGGCCGGGGTGCAGCCCGTTGAGCAGCCGGTCCAGGTCGGTGAAGCCGGTCGGGGCGCCGGTCATCTCCCCTGCGTTGGCGCCGATCGACTCGATCTCGTCCAGTGTGGGCTGCAGCAGATCGCCGAGCATCGCGAAGTCTTCGCTGACCCGGCGTTCGGTGACGTCGTACACCGACTGCTGGGCCAGGTCGACCACGTCATCGACGTCGCGGCCGGAACCAGCCGCGGAACCGTACCCCAGCTGCACGATCCGGGTGCCGGCTTCGACCAGCCGGCGGAGTATCGCGCGCTCGGCCACGATCCTGGCGTAGTACGACGCGTTCGCCGCTGTCGGCACGCTAGCGATCAACGTGTGCAGGTACGGCGCGCCGCCGATCTTGCCCAGCTCGCCGGAGGCGGTGAGCGCCGCCGAGACGGTGATCGGGTCGGCGGGCTCACCACGGCCGTACAGGTCGAGAACGGCGTCGAAGACGGTGGCGTGGGCCGGCTTGTAGAAGTCGACGGTACGTACGACCTCGACCACATCCGCGATCGCGTCCTTCGACAGCAGCATGCCGCCGAGCACGCATTGTTCGGCCGCGACATCCTGGGGCGGCGTACGGTCGAACTGGCCCGCAATGGGGTCGGACGGTAGCCGGGGACCAATCGGCCGTACGTCGTCTGATACCGCCACTGGCCCGCCCCTCGCGTCACACGCCCCTACCCACCATCACTACACCGGCCCTCCGACAGAAAGTCGGCGGCCCCCTCGGGGAGTCTCCTGAGATCTTCACTCAGCCAGGTCTTCAGCCAGCTGCGACCAAGATCGACAGGACACCCCCGGGCCGGTGGGTGGGTGGTGCAGGCTTCGACGATAGGAACAGCCACCTCCACGCTCAAGTCGAGCGGTGGATGAGCCTCTGTACAACCTGTGGACAGTGCCGCCACCGCTGTGCACAGCCTTGTGCACAGCTTGTGGAAATCGTTGGGGGAAACCCGGAAACACGCCTCTGGCCTGCAACGATTCCTTCCCCACAGTGTGGACAGAGGAAAGCAGCCCACCACCGGTGTGTCGCCGCCGCTTGGCGAGTCGTGCCCATGTCCATCAGTCGCCGGGCGGCGAGCCGTCTCCATGTCCATCAGTCGCCGGGCGGCGAGCCGTCCATGTCCATTAGTCTCGGCGACCATGGATCACGATGAGCTCTGTCGGCGCACCGCCGCCGTACGCAGGCAGGCCTGGTCGACGTGGGGTACCCCGGACGACGATGTGCTCGGTCACCTGATCAACCCGATGCTCATGGGCGGTCCACGGTGGCCCAACACTCGCCAGGCGTTCCAGGTGGTACGCCGTCCCGGCGCCGTCATGGTGGCCAGTGACGGTCTCGCCGATCCGTCTGACGAGGAGGACGGCGCAACCGTCAACGGGCTGGGCATCGAGGCGTACGCCGTCACCACAGAACCGGTCGACGACGTACGCAACACCTGGCTGTTCGACCTGGTCTGGCAGACGAGTCAGAACATCGCCTCGTTCGGCGCGGAATTCACCGAGATCGCGCAACAGTGGCCGCTGGTCTCCCTGGAGCTCTACGACGTCTCGATCCCAGAGACCCATGAGGACAGGTACTTCAACGAGGAGCGGGTCGGGGTGCTGCTCGGGCTCGGCGATGACGCACCGCCGGCCACCGTCGCCGGGCCGTTGTCCGAGATCCGGCTGCTCAACGTCAAGCTGCTCACGCTCCACGAACTGGAGTACGTGGCAGAGCACGGCTACCCCGGACGCCAGAAGCTGGCGAAACGGCTGGCCGTCCAGGGCGACCCGCTGGTGTCGACGCTGGACCGCCCGAGCGTGATCTAAGGCGTGTCCCGAAGCCCTCGGCCACCGGGGCTTCGAGCGCCCTAAGGCTGGGCGCCTGCCCGCTTGGCCTCCAGGAACGCCGCGAACCGCTGGTACGGCCACGCGTTGACCACCTCGTCAGGGGTGACCCAGCCACGTCGCGCGGTGAGCGTGGCGTACCGCGCGTACCCGAGTTGCGCGACGGAGTGGGCGTCGCTGTCGACGGCGAACCGTACGCCGTGCCGCCGCGCCCACCGGATGTGCTCGTCCTTGAGATCCAGCCGCTGTGGACCACCGTTGATCTCCAACGCCGTCCCGGTACGCGCCGCCGCCGCGAACACCGCGTCGAAGTCCACCTCGATCGGATCCCGCTTGCCCATCCGGCGCCCCGTCAGGTGCCCGATGACGTGCACGTACGGGTTCTCCATCGCCCTGATCAGGCGCCGGGTCTGTTCCTCGGCGGAGAGCCCGAACGAACTGTGGACACTGGCCACGCACACGTCGAACTCGGCGAGGATCTCCTCCGGCCAGTCCACCGACCCGTCGGGCGCGATGTTCAGCTCCGACCCGTGGAGCAGCCGCAGGTCGGGGTACTCCTGCTGCAGCTCACGGAGCCGTTCCCGCTGCTCCCGGGCCTTCTCCAGGGTCATCCGCTGCATCACCAGGTCGGGTGCGTGGTCGGTGACCGCGTAGTACTCGTACCCTCGCGCGGCGGCCGCCGCGACCATGTCCTCCAGCGACGCGACCCCGTCGGTGAGATTGGTGTGGGTGTGCAGGTCGCCCTTCAGGTCGTCCAGCTCGATCAGCCGCGGCAGCTCGCCCCGCGTCGCGGCGGCCACCTCGCCGTTGTCCTCCCGCAGCTCCGGCGGCACCCACTGCATGCCGAGCCGCTCGTACACCTCCTGCTCGGTCTCGGCCACCAGCAGGTCACCGGTCTCCGCGTCGAACAGGCCGTACTCCGAGAGCTTCAATTTCTGGTGTACGGCGATCTCCCGGACCCGTACGTTGTGCGCCTTGGAGCCCGTGAAGTACTGCAGCGCGGCACCCCAGCGGTCCACCGGGATCACCCGCAGGTCGATCTGCATCCCCTGGTACGTGCGTACCGACGTCTTCGTGTCGCCGGACGCGATCACCTCCAGCACCTGCGGCAGCCCCCGGAACGCCGTCATCATCCCGGTGGGGTCGTCGGAGGCGGCGAGGACGTCCACGTCGCCGATCGTCTCCCGGCCCCGCCGCAGCGAGCCAGCGTACGTGCACCGCCGGCATCCGGTGACGTTCCGCAGACTCGCGACGATCTCGTCGGCGACGGCGAGCGCCGTACTGAGCAGCACCCGTTCACCGGACCGCTGCAGCATCTCGATCCCGGCGAGGATGTTCGCCTCGGTCTTCGGGCCGAAGCCCTTCAGCCCGCGTAACTTGCCGCCTTCGATCGCCGGCACCAGGGCGTCGACGCTGTCGATGCCGAGCTCCCGGTAGAGCAGCAGCGCCTTCTTCGGGCCGAGCGTCGGGATCATGGACAGCCGGCGTACCCCGGGCGGGACCTCCGCGCGCAACTCTTCCAGCTGGGAGAACGTGCCGGTGCGCACCGCCTCGGCCGCCTTGCCGGCGATCGACTTGCCGACGTTGGGGATCTGCCGGATCCCACCTTCGTCGAGGGTGGACACGTCTTCGTGGTGGCCTGCGATCGCACGGGCGGCCTTCTCGTACGCCCGTGCCTTGAACGCGTCGCCCCCGATGATCGCCAGCATGTCGGCGTACTCCACGAGGAGTGCCGCCACCTCCTGATTCGCTCGCCCCACGGTTCGCAGTCTAAGGCGTGTCCTGCCGATCCTGGTCGAGCGAGACAGCCTGGGCACGAGACGAGACACCCGGCCGCGACGCTGACGTCGCGGCCGGGTGCGTGGTCGCCGGGGTTACATGTTGTACAGCTCCGCCGGCGCTTCCTCGGTCTTGTCCGCGGGCGGCTTCGCCACGTCGACGGTGGCGCCGAAGTCGGAGAACTTCGTCACCTGCTCCATCGTCGTCTTCTCGCCCTTGATCTCGAACGTCATCGTGGTCTTCAACTCCGTCAGCCGGCCCTCGGAGTCGACGACAGCCTCGAAGGGAACCTTCTTCGCCTCTGGGCCGAGATCACCGAGCGATTTCTCCAGCTTCTTCTTCTCCTCAGGCGTGGCGTGCTCGTCGAGGTACTTCTGCAGGTCGAGAGTGCCTTCGTACCGGTTGTCGCCGACCTTCTTCACGTCGTCGGAGACACCGAACAGGAAGTCCGCGTTGGCCACCGGGTTCGCGGCCTCTCCGAACGTGCTCCCGGCCGGGAGCTTCGTCAGGTCGAGGTGCATCCACTTGTTCTCGTCCATCAGGTTCGTCATGTACATGTCGTCGCCGATGATCCGCATCTCCAGCGACGTGCCCTTGCCCATGTCGACCTCGACGACGCCGGCCTTCTTCGCCATGTCGAACGCGCCGCTCGACTCGATCGTCTGGCCCTCCACCGTCATGGTGGAGGTGAACTTGAAACTCTCGGACTCGATCTTCTTCAGTGACTGCGGCAGCAGCTTGCCGGCGTCCTGCTTCTCCGCCGTCGGCGTGGTCTTCGGCCCCGCGGTCTCCGGACCCCCGCCCGAACAGCCGGCGAGCGCCATGGACACGGCGGCGAAAACCGCCAGACCCCCCGTGATGGTGCGTATCAACAGGTTCTCCCATCTCGTACTTTCCGAAACGACCGTTCACCCTATCCCTGAACGGGCGGTGCCACATCCTTTCGGACGCGGCACGGCCCGGACGACGTCACGTCGTCCGGGCCGTGCCCGTTACACATTCCGCGCTACTTCGCCGCGACGACCTCCACCGGCACCGTCGCGGAGACCTCCGGATGCAGTCGCACCCTGACCTGGTAGCTGCCGATGGCCTTGATCGGCCCCGGCAACTCCACCCGCCGGCGGTCAAGCTTCGGACCTCCGGCCCCGGTGACGGCGCCGACCACCTCAGCGGAGGTGATGGAGCCGAACAGTCGGCCAGTGTCCCCGGCCCGAGCGATCAGCTTCACCTTCAGGCCCTCCAGCTGCGACTTGATCTCCTCGGCGTGACCCAGGTCGCGGACCTCACGGACCTCGCGGGCCCGCTTGATCGTGGCAACCTGCTTCTCGCCGCCCCGGGTCCACTTGATCGCAAGACCCTGCGGGAGCAGGTAGTTGCGTCCGTAACCGTCCTTGACCTCGATGATGTCGCCCGGCGAACCCAGGCCCGACACCTCCTGTTTGAGGATGATCTTCATGGTCTGCGATCCTCCTCAGCGGGCCTGGCTCTTGTACGGAAGCAGAGCCATCTCGCGAGCGTTCTTGATCGCACGCGCAATCTGGCGCTGCTGCTGTGAGTCCACTCCGGTGACCCGGCGGGCACGGATCTTGCCCCGGTCGGAGATGAACTTCCGCAGCAGCGCGGTGTCCTTGTAATCGACGTAGGTGATCTTCTCCTTGTGGAGCGGATTCACCTTCTTCTTCGGCTTGCGTACGGCCGCAGGCTTAGCCATTGCTGTTGTCTCCAGTTACCTCGTACGTATCCCACCACCGGCAGGCCGGTGACGGGTTAGTTGTCAGAATGGGGGCTCTTCGTCGTACGACGCCGAGCCGGACTTGGCGCCCGAGGACGCCGGCGAGGCCGACGCCCAGGGGTCGTCGCTGGCGTAACCGCCGTTGGACGAGCCTCCGGACGAGCCCCCGGACGAACCTCCGGAGGAGCCGAAACCGCCACCCCCGCCGCCGCCGGAACTACGGGACATCCGCTGCACCTTGGCGGTGGCGTACTTCAGCGAGGGGCCGACCTCGTCGACCTCCAACTCGTACACCGTCCGCTTCTCACCTTCGCGGGTCTCGTACGACCGCTGCCGCAGCCGGCCCTGCACCACCACCCGGGCGCCCCGGGTGAGCGACTCGGCGACGTTTTCCGCCGCCTGCCGCCAGACGTTGCAGCTGAGGAACAGCGCGTCGCCGTCCTTCCACTCACCTGTCTGCTTGTCCAGGAACCGCGGCGTTGACGCAATGCGGAACTTCGCCACGGCCGCACCTGAGGAGGTGAAGCGCAGCTCCGGGTCGTCGACCAGGTTGCCGACGACCGTGATAACGGTGTCTCCTGCCATGGATTGCTCCCTGTCATCTCGCGCGTTGAGGACTGCCACCCCGCCGGATCAGCTGTTCCGCCCCACAACCTTGGTGCGCCGCCGTGGGGACCTGCATTTCACCGTGCCATACGGGTGTGACGTGTCACGCCAACACGCGCGGTCTGCTATCGGAGGTCGGGCCGGATCACCTTGGTGCGCAGGATCGACTCGTTGAGCCGCATCTGGCGCTCCAACTCAGCGACGGCGTCGGGCTCGGCCTGCAGGTCGATGACCGCGTAGATGCCCTCTGACTTCTTCTGGATCTCGTACGCCAGGCGCCTGCGGCCCCACACGTCGAGCTTTTCCACGGACCCGCCCGAGGTGCGAATGACGTTGAGGTACGTCTCGAGCGACGGCGTAACGGTGCGCTCCTCAAGATCTGGATCGAGGATCACCATGACTTCGTAATGACGCAAGACGATCTTCACCCCCTATGGTCTCAAACGGCCACGGTCTCTCCGTGGCAGGAGGTCGTCGCGTCGTTCACGTACCCAGGTGGGATAGGCCCGCCGGACGTGAACTGGGGCCCGCGCCGCTTCCCGCGACACGAGCCCCAACATGATAGCCGCGGGGCGCCCTATCCAAATTCTCTGGGTGGGACCTGGGGAGGAACGACCACACCGACGAAGTGGAATCAGGCGCCCCGCGGGGCTTGTGTAATTGTCAGAAACCGCTCACCCGGGCGGTACGGGCCACCACGATCGTGCGGAGCGCCGCCACACCGACACCGAGCAGGCACACCACCGCGATCAGCGCCAGCGTGGTGGTGCCAGGACCACGGTTGTGGTTGGTCGGCACCATCGGCGCGGCTTCGTTGTCACCATCTGCTTTGTTGTCGGCGTCGCCCTCGGCCGGCGCACCAACGCTGTCTTCGGGGCTCGTGCCGTCTTCAGGGCCAACGCTACCCTCATCGCCCTCTGGCGGCACGGCACCGTCGGCAACCGGGTCACGCGGAGCGTCCGGACGGTCACCGGCGTCGGGGTTTTCGCCCCGGGTGCCGTCGCCGGAACCGGGCTTGTCAGCCGGCTGGTCGGGATTGCTCCTGGGTGCCTCCGGAGCTTCCTGGACGTTGACCCTGGCCGCTTCATGTCGGCTACCGAGCGTGAGGAGCCCGTTGCATCTTGGCACCAGGGTCAGCTCGACCGGGCCGGACGCAAACGGCACGTTCAGTGACTGGCCGTCCTGAATGACCACCTTCTGGCCGTCGGACCAGGTGACTGCCTTGCCGTTGGCGAACGGTGTCGCCGCGGTGCCGAGGTCGTTGACCACTGTCACCTTGGCCTGGCCGCTGCTGCTCTCCTGCGTGGTGACCGAGCCCTTGTCCGGCTCGGACGAGGAGGAGGTGTTGAGCAGACCGCAGCCGCCGTCGTAGGCGATGGTGGGCACCGAGGCGGTCGCCGGGACTGCCAGAAGCGAGATGGCACCAGCGCCAACCACGCCAGCGGTAGCCCACAGGGCGACGCGAACCGACCGGCGTTTCGACATGTTCCTCACGTTTCAAACTCCCCAGGTCGTTGGAGCGGACTGCCCTCGAGTGCGTCAACCGTCCTAACGATGATCTTTGTGCCCGGTGACGCAACGTGGGCGCGATTTTCTCCTATCTAGCCCCGGATGCGCTAGTGCTGACGGGAAATTCGTCATACTTTTCGCTAACGCTTCGTTACGGGCGTCGATGGCGCGAACCTGACTATGCCAATCCACGGCGGGTCACGCCAACTCGGGGGCTCCCATACACCTGTATTTCTTCGGTCCGGCCCGGGCTTTCGTTACTCCCGAGGCCGCCGACCGGCGTGGACCTGGGGCGGCCGGCGTTCGGCCGCAACCCGTAGGCTCCCGCTATGCGCATCGGAGCACACGTAGATGCGGCCGATCCGCTCGCCGAGGCGGCCGCCCGCGACGCCAACGCCGTACAGTTCTTCCTTGCCGACCCGCAAGGCTGGAAGGCCCCGGAAGCACGAGCGGATGCCGACCGGCTGCGCGACAGCGACGTCGACCTCTACGTCCACGCGCCGTACGTGATCAACGTCGCCACGCTGAACAACCGGATCCGGATCCCGAGCCGCAAGCTGCTCGACCAGCACGCGGCCGCCGCCGCCGAGATCGGCGCGAAGGCGTTGATCGTCCACGGCGGCCATGTCACCAAAGGCGACGACATCGACGCGGGGCTCGCCAACTGGCGGAAGACATTCGAGTACACCGAAAAGGCCGGCGGCTTCCCGTTGCCGATCCTGATCGAGAACACCGCTGGCGGCACCAACGCGGTGTGCCGCCGCTTCGACATGCTGGCCCGGCTGTGGGACGTCGTCGGATCGTACGGCGTCGGCTTCTGCCTCGACACCTGTCACGCGCACGCCGGCGGCGAACAGCTACCCGACATCGTTGAGCGGGTCAGGTCGATCACGGGGCGGATCGACCTGGTGCACGCCAACAACTCGCGGGACGAGTTCGACTCCGGGCGCGACCGGCACGACAATCTTGAAGGCGGCCAGATCGACGGCCAGTGGATCGTCGACGTGGTACGCGCCGCGGCCAGCCCCGTGGTCGTGGAGACCCCGGGCGGCGTCGACGGTCAGGCAGCGGACATCGCGTACCTGCGCAAACACGTTGACGGACCGACCCGTTGACCATCGCGCGGCCGGATGAGCGACGGGACAGGTAGACCAGAGCGGAGGTTCTTCCGTGGTGACGGGGGACGACAACGGCGACCGGGGCAAGGCCCCGAGCGGCCGTCCGGCGGCGGGCGTGGACATCGACACCCCACCTGATGAGGCGGACCCACGCGACGCCGGCTCCGACGACAACGCCCACCGCGAGCCGGCCCCGAAAGCGGGGCTGCCGGACCTCGTGCCAGCCGACGCTCACCCGGCCGACACTCACCCAGCCGACGACCGCCCGACCACCGAGCTGTCCGATGAGGCGAAGCGGGAACCCAAGCCGGAGCAGGCGACGGTCACCGTACCGGCCGTCAGTGCCGATCCCGACGAGCTGCAACGGTGGGAGAAGTTCGCCGACGGATCGGCCGAGGTGGAGCCCGCGACAGTCGAGACCAGACGGCTACGCCGGTTCGTGACGGCGGTACGCCGGATCCTGGTGCACGAGTGGACCGTGGTCAGCACCCTCGGCGTGGCGATCGCCGTACTGATGACGTGGCCGACGCTGAAGGATCCGACCCGTACGATCCCCCAGGACATCTACGACCCGCTGCTGCAGGCCTGGCAGGTGGCCTGGGCAGGACACGCGTTGCTCACCGACCCGGCCAGCCTGTGGAACGCCAACGCGTTCCACCCGGAGTCGGACAGCTACGCGTTCAGCGACAGCCTGCTCGGGTACGCGCCCTTCGGCATGCTCGGCAGCGGCCCCGAGGCGGCGATCCTCCGCTACAACATCCTGTACGTCCTGCTGCACGCCCTGGCTTTCGTGGGTGCGTACGCCCTGCTGCGGCAGCTCGGGGCGCGCTGGCCGGGCGCGGCGGTGGCTGGTGCCGCGTTCGCGTACGCGCCGTGGCGACTCTCCCAGGCCGGGCACATGCACGTACTGTCCACCGGCGGCATCGCCCTCGCGCTGGCGATGCTGGCACGGGGCCACGGCTGGTCACTGCGGCGCGGCTACCAGCCGGATCGCGTCAAGCCCGGCTGGGCACTCGCCGGCTGGCTGGTGGCCGCCTGGCAGATCACCCTGGGGTTCGGGATCGGGCTGCCGTTCGCGTACGTACTGCTGCTGATCGCCGTGGTGTCGGCCCTGGCCTGGCTCGGTTTCCTGGTGGCCCGGCGGCGACGCCGCTTCCCGCTCCGGCTGCTGGCCAGCGACCTCGGTGGTGGCCTGCTGTTCAGCGCCGTGAGCCTCGCGATGGCGCTGCCGTACCTGCGGGTGATCGCCGAACATCCGCACGCCCGGCGTACCGAAGCGGAACTGGACTGGTACTCCCCGCCGTTACGCGGCTTCCTCACCAGCCCCGCCGAGTCCTGGCTGTGGGGTGCGGCGCACGAGCCGGCACGGTCCGCGTTGGCGTTCCCGGCGGAGATGACGATGCTGCCCGGCCTGGCTCTGATCGCGCTGGCGGTCGCCGGCCTGTTCCTGTCGACCTGGTCGGTACGGCAACGCCTCCTGCTCGGGCTCGGAGCCGCCGTCACCGTGGCACTCGCGATGGGGCCCAACTTCTTCAGCGGCGAGTACGGCTACCTGCTGCTGTACCGGAACCTGCCCGGCTGGGACGGGATCCGCACCCCAGGCCGGTTCGTCATCTGGACCACGCTGTTGCTGGCCATCCTCGCCGCGGGGGCGGTGAACCAGTTCGCGGAACGGGCGCAGCAGACCGCCGAGACCACCCAGATCGACAGCCGGGTGGCGACGCGTCCCACCCTCCCGCTACGCCTTGCGATGCTGGTGCCGGTGCTGCTGGTCCTGCTGGAAGGTGTGAATCTGACCCCGCACCCGCAGGTGCCGCCGGAGCCGGCCGCGATGCGGGACGTCACCGGACCGGTGCTGGTGCTGCCGTCCGGGCAACTGGAGGACCAGGCGGTGATGCTGTGGTCCACCGACGGCTTCCCCCGGCTGGTCAACGGTGGCAGCGGGTTCACGCCCGGCAAACTGGAGCAGGCACGTCAGTCCACACACGGCTTCCCGGACGCGGCGAGCGTGGCGTACCTACGTCAGCTGGGGGTCCGTACGGTGATCGTGCTGCGTACCAAGGTCGCCGGCACACCCTGGGAACGGGCACCCGAGGCCCCGGTGGCCGGTCTGGAGCTGACCCGCAAGGAGATCGGGGACGCCGTCGTGTTCACCCTCAACTGAGGGCCGAGCGCGGCACCCGGTTTCCGCCATCGGTCAGCCACAGCCGTAGCGAACCCACCCAGGGGGCGTCCGGAGCGCCGTCGAACGCGCCGCCGTCCGGATCATCGACCCCGTGGTCGCGTACCACGTCGAGCTCCGGACGCAGCACCTCCCGTGCCACCAGCACCACCAGAGCCGCAAGAGTGGCCATCCGTCCCAGGGACGCGAGTATGAACACCCATTCCGGCACCACCTCTTTGCCGCTGGCCATCATCAGCTGCGCGTAGAACGCCAGGAAGTAGCCGACTTCGGCGACCTGCCAGGCCAGGAAGGCGCCCCAACGGGGCCTCGCGAGCACCGCCAACGGGATCAGCCACAGTACGAACTGCTGTGACCACACCTTGTTACTCAACAGGAACACCGCGATCACCAGGAACGCGAGTTGCGCCAGGCGGGGGCGACGGGGGGCGAGAAACGTCAGGACCGCGATGCCGGCGCAACCCAACGCGAACAGCACCGACCACGCGAGATTGAGCCGGGACACGTCACCGGCGAGCCAGTGGAACACGCTGAACCCGGGGTTCTCACCGCTGGGGAAGTGGACCCCGACATACCAGAGGGTGCCCCAGTCAATGCCACGTTCCGAGCTGAACGAGAAGAACCGCAGCCACGACTCCCGCCACAGCAGTGCCACCGGAAGGTTCACCGCAGTCCAGGTCAACGCGGCGGTGCCGAACGTGACCCCCAGCGACTCCCAGCGCCGGCTGCGCAGCGCGAGCAGGAACAGCGGGCCGATCAGGAACAGCGGATAGAACTTCGCGGCGACGGCCAGGCCGAGCAGTACACCGGCGACCGCTGGTCGGTGCCGGGACCAGGCGTACAGCGCGAACGCCGTCAGCGAGACCACCAACAGATCCCAGTTCACCGTGGCGGAGGCCAGTACGCCGGGCGCCAACGCCACCATGGCCGCGTCCCACGGTCGGTTACGCCGCATCGCCAGCAGCGCGCCGACCGTACCGAAGCCGAGGATGCACAACACCAGAGCGTTGATGTTGTAGAACCACTGGCCCTCGTTGATGCCGGAGGAACCGCCGGTGCCGAGGGCCTGCCCGAGCTCGTGTACGGGCAACCCGATGACACCCATGAACGCGCCGGTCAACACGGGGTACTCGACCGGGTGATCGCGGTACGGGACCTTCCCCTCGTGCATCCCCTCGCCGTAGTACAGCGCGAGAACGTCGGTGTAGCAGTACCGGCTGTACTGCTCCAGGTTCACCCAGGCGCCATCCTGGCAGGGCGACTTCTGGATCCAGTGCACCGCGAACAGCAGGGCCGCCAGCGCGAGTACCACCCGTACCGGGGTCCAGAATCGGCGCCGGGGCTCGGCGGCATGCTCGCCGAGGGGCCCTCCGAAGGGTTCCGACAGGCCACGCACCAGCGTCTCCTGGTCACCGGGATGGTCGATCGCACCGGTCTGGCGGCCGGAGCGACCGGTGGCGTTCCCGACCACCTGGCTTCCCCCGATCTGCTGCTCCATGGAGTGGCAGTCTGCCCTAACTCGCCAACCGAATCGGCACCGCCTGGCCGCTACGGATCAGGCAGCACCCGCCCAAACAACGCCTTAGCGGTCGCGCAGATAGGTCCGCCGGCGCAGTCCCGGTGGACCTATCTGCGCGATCTCTTAGTCGCGGCCACGGCATCCCCACACCGGACAATCCGTCTCCGTGGGGTCGCTCGGACCGCCTGGCGTACTCGGCCCGGGGCCTGGAGTGCCGGGAGGAGTCGAAGGCCCGGGAGTCGGTGACGGCGGCGGTGGTGACTTCGCGTCGCCGGCGGTCTCGTCACCCACGTACACCGGGTCCGGGAACTCCTTGACTGGTTTGCCCGACAGAGCCGCGTCCATGAAGGTCTTCCAGATGTCCGCGGGCAGCCCGGACCCGTAGATCCGCTCCCCGTACTTGGTCTTGATCGGCCCGTCGTCTCCGCTGCGGCCCATCCAGACCGCGGTGGCGAGTTGCGGTGTGTACCCGGCCATCCAGGCGTGCGCGTTGTCGTCGGTGTTGTTGAACTGCCAGGTGCCGGTCTTACCGGCGGCCGGACGACCGTTGACCAGGCTGTCACCGCCGGACCCGGGGATCTTCGACAGCACGTGCGTCGCGTCCGCGGCGGTCTCCGGGCTGAACGCCTGGGTGGTCTGCGGCTCGGCCTTGTGGATCTCCTTCTCGTCCTGCATCACCTTGTCCACGAAATGCGCCTTGGCCGCGACCCCCTTCGCCGCGAACGTGGCAAAGCCGTTGGCGTTGTCCAGCACGGTCACCGGGTACTGCCCGATGCCCACCTCGGTGCCGAACTTCTTCGCCGGGTTCTCGTCCGCCGCCAGGTCAATCGGTTTCAGATCGTTGGTCTTCATCACCCGGATCCCCGCCTTGTTGGCGAGATCGATGACCTTCTCCTTGCCGTACTTGTGCGTCACGCCGTAGTACGTGGTGTTGAGCGAGAGCACCGTGGCCCGCTCCAGTGTGCACCGTTTGCACTTGTTGTTGTTCTCGGAGTTGCGTACCGGGCTCTCCCGGTCGTCAAACTCCTTCGGCGAGTAGCCGTCCCAGTACGAATTGATCGACGCGCCGTTCTCCAGTGCGGTGGCGAGCACGTACGCCTTGAACGACGATCCCGGCTGGTGGCCACCGTCGTACTTCTTGCCGTTCCAGCCGGCGTTGTCCCACCCGGTGCCGTCCTTGCCACCGTAGTAGGCCATCACCCGGCCGGTGCCAGGTTGCACCGCGACGAGAGCGCTGGCGAGATCTCGCTTCTTGTGGGGTTTGAGGGCCTTGGCGACGGCCCTCTCCGCGGCTTTCTGCATCTTGGGGTTGATCGTGGTCGTGATCGTGTACCCGCCGGTGCCTAGCTGCTGTGCGCTGATCGGCGGATCAAGTTGGCTGAGCTCGTCGACGACGTACTTGTACACGAAGCCGCTGGGTGTGTTGCGCCCGAACTGCGCTTTGGAGGCGGCCTTGGAGGATTGGGTCTTCGGGAATTTGGCCTTCGATCTCTCGCCCGAGCCCAGGTACTTCAGCTTCACCATGCTGTTCACGATGTAGGTCCAGCGATCCTTGGCGCCGTCCGGGTCGTTCTCGGGGTCGTACCCGGTGGGGTTCTTGATCACGCTGGCGAGCAGTGCGCCTTCCGAGACGGACAGCTTCTCGACCGGTTTGCCGAAGTACGCCTCGGAGGCCGCTCCGACGCCGTACGCGCCCCTCCCGAAGTAGATGGTGTTCAGGTAGAACTCGAGGATCTCGTCCTTTTCGTACTGCTGGTTCAGCTTGACCGCCATCACGGCTTCTTTGAGCTTCCGGGTGTACGACTGGTCCCGGGTCAGGTCTGCCACGTTCCTGGCGTACTGCTGGGTGATCGTGGAGGCTCCCTCGACGTCGTCGTCGGTGACGTTGTTCCAGGCGGCCCGGAGGATGCCCTTCACGTCGATACCGGAGTTGGTGTAGAAGCTGCGGTCCTCCGCCGTGACGACGGCCTTCTCCAGGCCATCCGGAATGTCGCCGATCTTGACGTAGCGCCGGTTCTCCTCGCCTACCTTGGCGAGGACCGTCTTGCCGTCCGCGGCCATGATCGTCGAGTTCTCGCTCAGCGACTGCAGGTCCTTCGGCAGCTTCACGTCCACCATGAAGTACGTACCGGCGAGCACCACGAAGCCCAGCATCATCACGCAGACCGCGGCGACCGCCACCATCTTGCGGCGCCGGCGGCGCTGCTTCGCGAGCTGGTTGCCCCCGCGATGGCGGTGGTGCCGGTCCATCCGGCTCGGCCGACCGGGAGGCGGACCGTACGGGTCGTCATAGCCTTCCGGGCGTACCTGTGCCCGGCCCGCCGGACCGCCCGCCGCACCGCCCACCGACGCACGGCCGACAGAGGCACGACCCGCCGGAACCCTGCCGGTGCTCTCGCCCGCCGAATGGCGACCGCTTCCCAGGCCGTCTCCTGCGGAATGGCGACCGACGGAGGCCCGCCCCACGGTGGCGCGACCTACCGGAGCGCCGGCTGCGGAACCGGTGTCCGCCGAGGAGCGTCCCCACGACCCCCGCCCGGAGATCTCTGAGAGGAAGCCGTCGAGGTCGGCGTCGTCGTCGTGGTGGCCCCGCCGCTGGTGACCCGGGGGCCGGGCTGAGCCGCGATAGGGATCAGTCATCACAACACCTCGACAAGACGCCGACTCCCGCGTTGCGTGACGCCCGGGACTCGGCGCCTTCTCCGGTCGGGGGCGGTGGGTGCAGAGTCACCGCCCGGTACGGATCTGGGTACGTTCTTGGGTGCGTAGCCGTCATGCCACCGCGGGGCGAGATTACCGCCTCGCCCACTGATCGCAATCCTCACTCGGCCGCCTCGCGGCGACGCTCGTCGGCCCCGTGGAGCCCGTCGCGACCGAGGAGAAACTGCTCGACCAGGTGATTCCAGTCGCAGCCGCGGCACACCTCGACCACGAATACCTGGAATTCACGGTAGGCCATCGCGAGCACCGGGAGCTCTGCCCGGCCCCTCGCCTGTCCAGCTGAGCGGCGCAGCTCGTCGCCATATATGTAGTGCACCAGCCAGAGGTTCTCCCGGCGGCACACTGGGCAGCGGTTGTCGGTCGCCTCACCGTGGTACGTGGCGGCGCTCTTCAGATACGGCGATGCGTCGCAGACTTCGGGCACGCCGATTCGTCCTGAGTGGACCTCACGCAGCAGCGCTCGCCGTTGGAGCGAGTAGTCGACGATCTGCCGCTGCGTACGCACGACCCGAGGGTACGCGGTGACCAGCGGGGTATGCACCCAGCAATTTGCCAGGAGTACTCCACGTATGCCCGTTTGATCCACCCGTTCAGGAGCCGCTTCCGACGGTGCGGAGCTGGTCACATTGCCGGCGAGCGCGCGAGGTTCTACAGTTTCGATGTATCGGTTCGATACATCGAGCCCACCGGTTCGATCGGGCCGGGGAACACCGGAATCGTGGCGACCTGTAACGGAGAGGAGGGCTGGGAGGCCATGCTCGAACTCGCCATCCTGGGCCTGCTTCAGGAAGCCCCGATGCACGGGTACGAGTTGCGAAAGCGACTCACCACCATGCTCGGCGCGTTCCGGGCGGCCATCAGCTACGGCTCCCTTTACCCGACTCTGCGGCGGATGCGGGAAGCCGGATGGATCGCCGAGGACGCACCGGCACCGGATTCCACGATCCCGCCGAACAAGCGTGTCGGCACCTTCGGCCGGCGCGGGAAGGTGGTGTACCGGCTCACCGCCGAGGGCAAGGAGCGGTTCGCCGACCTGCTCGCCAAAACGGGGCCCGAGACGTACGACGATCCGGGCTTCGGGGTGCACTTCCTGTTCTTCTCACGTACCGACGTGGCCACCCGGCTGCGGATCCTCGAAGGCCGCCGGAGGCGGGTCGAGGAGCGGCGCGAGGGGCTGCGGGAGACCCTCTCCCGCGCCGCGGAACGGCTCGATGCCTACACGCTGGAACTGCAACGCCACGGACTGGAAGCCTGCGACCGCGAAGTCCGGTGGCTGGAGGAGCTCATCGCCTCCGAACGGGAAGGGCAACCCCCGACCGTCACGCTGGTCGAACCCGGCCCCGCAGACCGTACGACCATCCACCCCACCCACGACACGATCCGACGGGACCCGGGCACTGAGCCTGGGGCACCGCGGTGAAACACCAGAAGGAGGCACTCGCGATGGGTTCAGTTCGCGTCGCCATCGTCGGTGTCGGCAACTGTGCCTCGTCGCTGATCCAGGGCGTCGAGTACTACAAGAATGCCGACCCCCGCGACCGTGTTCCCGGCCTGATGCACGTTGAGTTCGGCGACTACCACGTCAATGACGTGGAGTTCGTCGCCGCGTTCGACGTCGACGCCAAGAAGGTCGGCCGGGATCTCGCAGAGGCGATCGTCGCCAGTGAGAACAACACGATCAAGATCAGTGACGTAGCGCCGACGGGTGTCACCGTGCAACGCGGACCGACGTTCGACGGGCTCGGCCAGTACTACCAGGAGATGATCGAGGAGTCCGACGAAGACCCCGCGGACGTGGTCGCAACGCTCCGCGCCGCGAACGTCGACGTGCTGGTGTCGTACCTGCCGGTCGGGTCCGAGCAGGCTGACAAGTTCTATGCGCAGTGCGCTATCGACGCCGGATGCGGCTTCGTCAACGCGCTGCCGGTGTTCATCGCCAGTGAC
>JBOGDK010000011.1:0-32732 GCA_050701795.1 Micromonosporaceae bacterium | reverse complement strand
CACCTGGGACCGCCATGTGGACCAGAGCCTGCCGCAGAAGTTGCGCTGGGAAAGCGGGCGACTCCGTTCCGGAGTCGACGCCACGTCCAGACCACACCGCACACCGAGCCGGAAAGAGCTGGCCAGGGCCCGTCGCGCGACAGGTGGATCGGCCGGCACCTCTACAGACGGCCTGAGGATGAGGCTGAAGACCCCCGAATCCGAGGCCTCCACCGCGCCTCCCAGATTGCGCAGGCATCACCCTACGTCGTATGACAACTACCACACGTGGAAACGCGGAGACTGCCCAGTCAGCCGTCCACAGCAAGGGCCAGTGGCAGCACGGGGCCGCTGCCCGCGAGCCTGAGCAACCGACCGACCACCGTCATCGTCCAGCCGCTCGCGATCAGATCGTCGACCAACAGCACCGGTGAGCCGTCCAACCGGTCTCTCGATGCGTCCGGGACCGTGAAGACGTCGTGCACCGCCCGCAGCCGCTGCGCACTGTTGGAGTCGGTACGCAACCCACCGCCGTGCCGAGCGACCTCCCCCAGGTACGGCAACCGCCCCACCTCGGACACCCGGCGCGCCAGCGAACTCACCAGCCGCGGCCTGGTACGCGACGCCACTGAAGCGACGGCGGCGGGGCGGCGTTCCCAGCCCCAGTCGGCAAGCACCGCCACCACAGCGTCGAACACGTGAGGCGGTACGTCGCCGTCCGGACCCGCGAACAGCTCCCGCAGCCGGCCACCCCACCCCAGGTCCGACATCCGCCCCAGCACCCGGCCCGGCTCCACCTGCTCGGTGGCGGGGATCTTCCCCGACAGCGGGATCCCCACCGCGGCGCCGCCCGCCGGCCACATCCGGCGCGGCTCGACCACCACACCGGCACGACCGAGGTGGTGCTGTGCCACTGTCAGCGCCACGTCCGGCACCTGCTCCGGATACCACGGCGCCGCACACCGGTCACACCGTCCACAGTCGGCGGCGTACGGGTCGTCGAGCTGGTCGGCCAGGAACCGCATCCGGCACCCCGTCGTGGCCTGGTAGTCGCGCATCACCTGTTGCTCGGTGGCCCGCTCGGCGGCCACCCGGGCGTACCGTTCGGTGTCGTACCGCCACGGCGTACCGGTGGCGACCCAGCCGCCTTTCACCCGGCGTACCGCCCCGTCCACGTCGAGCACCTTCAACATCAGCTCCAGGCGGTTGCGCCGCAGGTCGACCCGGGTCTCCAGGACCTGCGTCGACAGCGGCCGGCCCGCCTCGGCCAGCACCTCCAAGGTCTCCGACACCCGTTCCGGCGCCGGGAAGGCCAGGGACGCGAAGTACCGCCAGATCCGTTCGTCCTCCGAACCCGGCAGCAGCAGTACGTCGGCGCTCGCGACCGCCCGGCCGGCCCGTCCCACCTGCTGGTAGTACGCGATCGGCGAGGCCGGCGCCCCGAGGTGCACCACGAAACCGAGGTCAGGTTTGTCGAACCCCATGCCCAGCGCCGACGTGGCGACCAGCGCTTTCACCCGGTTGGCGAGCAGGTCCGCCTCGGCGGCGGCGCGCTCCGTGGTCTCCGTACGACCGGAGTACGCCACCACGTCGTGGCCCTGTGCCTTCAGATAGCCGGCCACGTCCTCGGCCCCCGCCACCGTCAAGGTGTAGATGATCCCGGAGCCGGGCAGGGCGTCCAGGTGCGCGGACAGCCAGGCCAGCCGGTGCGCCGGCGTCGGCAGCCGCAGCGCCCCGAGCCGGAGACTCTCCCGGTCCAACGGGCCCCGGAGCACCAGCGCACCGCCGAGCTGCTCGGCCACATCGTCGGTGACCCGGGCGTTCGCCGTCGCCGTGGTGGCCAGCACCGGGACCCCCGCGGGCAACCCGTCCAGGAACGTCGCGATCCGCCGGTAGTCAGGGCGGAAGTCGTGCCCCCAGTCGGAGATGCAGTGCGCCTCGTCGACGACCAACAGCCCGCACGTGGCGGCCAGTGACGGCAGCACCCGGTCGCGGAAGTCCGGGTTGTTCAGCCGTTCCGGGCTGACCAGCAGTACGTCGACCTCGCCGGCGGCGATCCGCTTCTCGATGTCCGCCCACTCCTCGACGTTCGCCGAGTTGATGGTGGCGGCGTGGATCCCGGCCGAGTCCGCCGCGTCGACCTGGTTACGCATCAACGCCAGCAGCGGCGAGACGATCACTGTCGGCCCCGCACCCTGACGCCGTAGCAATGCGGTGGCGACGAAGTACACCGCCGACTTGCCGAATCCGGTGCGTTGTACGAGAAGCACCCGGCGCCGGTCGTCCACCAACGCCTCAACGGCACGCCACTGGTCGTCCCGGAGCGTGGCTTCAGGCCCGGCCAGCCGGCGCAGAACTTCCCCAGCGGCATCCCGCAGCAACAATCGCTCAGTCACCCCCCTGTTCTACACCGGTCCCGCGGACACTCACCGACAGTGCACCCGAAACATGAATCCGCCTGGACGTGTTTCATGGTTCGGGTCCACTGACCGGTGCCGCCGGCCCCTACCGGATGCGGGTACGTGGCTCAGCCGGCCGCCGTACGGGGCTCGGCCGGCGCGGGCACACCCAGGTCCGCGTAGAGTCGCCGCGCCTGCGCGCTGTGTCGTGCCACGCGTTCGGGTTGCCCGGTCGCGCTCAGCACCTGAGCGATCCCGTCATGGGCGCGCGCCTGCTCGTACCGATCCCGGCACAGCCGGGCCATACAGAGCGCCTCCTCATACCACCGCAGCGCCTCGGCATGGCGTCCGGCCACCTGGCACGTCGCGCCGGCCTCGTTGAGTGCCGCGTACACCAGGCCACGGTCGCCGATCCTCCTGCCGATGGTGAACGCCCTGATGTGGTGGTCGAGTGCCTCGCGGTACCGGCCGCGCTGCCGGTGGACGATGCCGAGCGTGTTCCACACCCCGGCCTGCCGGTTGCGGTGCCCCACCCGCTGGTAGCCGGACAGGGCACCAGTGAGGTGGTTGAGTGCCTCGGCGCAGCGTCCGGCACTGGCGTACAAGGCACCCAGACAGTCGAGGCTGTGTGCCTCGCCGAACTGGTCACCGAGGGCGCGGCGCAGCCCTAATGCCTCCCGGTACCGGCGCTCCGCCACCGCCACCCGGCCACACCGCTGATCGACCAGACCGAGATTGGTCAGTACGGTCGCCTCCCCCGACTGGTCTCCCGCCTCGCGCAGCAGCCGGAGTGCCCGCCGGTAGTGATCGACCGCCTCGGGGTGGCTGCCCATCCGCGCGTACGCGTTGCCGACGTGGCTCAACGCCGTCGCCTCGCCACCGCGGTCACCCAGCTGACACCACACCAGTAGCGCCTGTTCGTAGCACTCGAGGGCCTCGGCGTACCGGCCGAGCTGCCCGTACCCGGTGCCGAGCTGGTCGAGAACCTGGGCGATCGTCCCGGGGTCCCCGCCTGCCCGCGCCACTGACACGGCATGTTCGTGGGCGGTGATCCAGTCGTCGAGAGATCCGTGCAGATACCAGAACCTCTGCGCCGCCTGAGCCAACTGGCACGCGTGCGGGTGCCACCCCCGCTGCGCGGCGTGACCGATGCCGGCCGCCAGGTTGTGGGACTCGTACTCCAACCACGCCGTCGCCTGATCCTCGTCGGAGAACTCCGTGGGCTGGCCGGCGGACGTGCCGGTCTGGCCGGCTGGCGTACCGCTCTGGCCGGCGTCGAGCAGCTCACCGGTGGTGGTCACCTGGACCAGATACCAGTCCACCAGGCGCCGTACCGACTGGTCGCGTTCGTCCTGCGACTCTTCGGCCACGGCGCGGTCCGTCGCGTACCCGCGCAGCAGATCGTGCAACCGGAAACCAGGTCGACGCTTTCCGGTCTCGCCGTCATCTCGTACCCGCCGCGGCGTCGCAGCAGCCGCACGTCGGCGCCGTCACCGGTACGCGGCAGGGCGCGGCGCAGCCGGGCGATGTAGCTGTACAGGGACTGCCGCGCGTTGTCCGGGGGCGCCTCACCCCAGACCCTGTCGATGAGCACCTCGACCGGCACCGGGGTGCCCGGCCTGACCAGGAGCGCGGAGAGCACACATCGCTGTTTCGGCGTTCCGAGGTCGCCGACCCCCGCGTCTGTCGTGTGCAGTTCGAGTGGACCGAGGAGCCGGAATTCCACGCCCACCCCCGTCTGTCGCCTCGGACGCCCCCGCCCGGCCGTGGGACGGCCCACGGTAACCGGCCGGCGACAAACAGTTCAACACAGATACCGCGTGACAGGATTGCCGCCATGAGGTGGGGACTGGTGGGTGCGAGCGACATAGCCGCGACCCGGATGGTGCCGGCGATGCGAGCGGTCGGGCACGAGGTGGTCGCCGTGGCGAGTGGCTCGGTGGAATGGGCGCGGACGTACGCGCAACGGCACGGCATCGGGTTCGCCACCGACCGGCTCACCGCCATGCTGGACCGTACCGACATCGACGCGGTGTACATCAGCAGCCTCAACGACCGGCATCGGGCACAGACCGAGGCGGCCGCCGCGGCGGGAAAGCACGTACTGTGCGAAAAGCCGCTGGCGCTCAGCCTCGACGACGGCGACACGATGGTACGGGCCTGCGAGTCCGCCGGCGTGGTGTTCGCGACCAACCACCCCCTGCCCGGCGCCGGCCCCCATCGGGCGATCCGGGATCTGGTACACGGTGGCGCCATCGGCGATCTGCTCGGGGTACGGGTCTCTCACGCCAAGCTGCTGCCGGAACGACTCCGGGGCTGGCGACTCGACGAGGTGCCCGGTGCCGGGGTGATCCTCGACATCACGGTGCACGACGCCTCGGTGCTGAACCCGCTGCTCGGGGTGCCGGCGGTGGACGCGGTGGCCACCGCCGTACGCCAAGGCACCTGGGAGGCGGTGGTCGGGGTGCCGTCATCGGTGGAGGACGCGGTGATGGCGACAGTGCGATACAAGGGCGACGTCCTGGTATCGGTGCACGACGCGTTCACGGTGGGCTTTGGACATACCGGCCTGGAGGTGTACGGCACGCGCGGCACCATCGTCGCCCCGGAGGCGATGACCGGTGACCCGAATGGCGCCGTACTCCTGAGGAATCGTTCGGGTGAGCGGGAGATCGATGTGGCCGATCGGCGGGATCCGGTCCAGATCCTGCTCGCGGCGTTCGCGGACGCGGTGGCGGGCACCGGTACGCCGACCGTGACCGGCCGGGACGGGGTACGCGCCCTCGCCGTCGCGCTGGCGGTACGGGAGGCCGCCACAACTGGCCACCGGGTCCTGGTCGGCTGACAGCCGACTGAGGCAGCCCGTCGATACCGTTGATCACGGCCCAGACCGCCCGAACCGGTACCCCATCGCGAGCGTCCGAGGTGAGAGTCGCCCTGCCGCACCGTCGCCACCGCCCTCGCGGTGAAGGAAGTTTTCTTCATCGGCGGAATCCTCGGCTATGGACTATGGCCCGACTCTCATGAAAATGTCATGACAACAGGACGACAGACGCCGTCTCACCAGGCCGTCTGCGCCTTCAACCGCGGAGGGAACGATGCGGCAGATACTGCCCCGGAGCGCGTACGGGCTGGCCGGCCTCGCCCTGGTCGCCGGGCTCACCAGCGGCTGCCTTGGCCAGGAAAGGGACAACGATCCCGGCAAGAACGCCGATGCGAAGGAATTCACGCTCACCATCGCGAGCAACGCGATCAAGGGTGGCAAGAACGCGGAAGGCGCCACCTGGATCGAGGACTGGGTGATCCCCGAGTTCGTCAAGGCTCAGAAGAAGAAGGGCGTCACCGCCAAGGTCAAGTTCGAGCCGTCCGGGGTCGACGACGAGGACTACAAGAGCAAGATCAGCCTGGACATGCAGTCCGGCAAAGGCGCCGACGTGATGGACGTCGACGGGATCTGGGTCGGCGAGTTCGCCGAATCCGGGTACATCAAGCCACTGACCTCCGTAGTCGGCAAGAAGCAGGTCGACGGCTGGGACGGCTGGAAGGAGATCCCGGACGCCGTACAGCTCAACGGCTCGTACGAGGGAAAGCGGTACGGCGTACCGGCCGGCACCGACGGCCGGGTGATCTACTTCAACAAGTCGCTGTTCAAGAAGGCTGGCCTGCCCGAGGACTGGCAGCCCACCAGCTGGGCCGAGATCCTCGATGCCGCGAAGACCGTGAAGTCCAAGGTCAAGGGGGTCACCCCGATCCAGCTCAACGCCGGTACGGCGATGGGCGAGGCGACCACGATGCAGGGCTTCCTGCCGCTGCTGGCCGGCACCGGCGCGGAGATCAACAGCGACGGCAAGTGGCTCGGCGACAGCGACCAGATGCGTGACGTGCTCGACGTCTACCGGACGGTCTACGCGGACAAGCTCGGCGACCCGGTGCTGCAGAAGGAGGCGAAGGGCCGCGACAAGTCGTTCCAGCAGTTCGCCGACGGCAAGATCGGCATCCTGCTGGAAGGCGACTACTTCTGGCGGGACGTGATCGACCCGGCCGACGGCATCGCACCGATGAAGAACCGCGACGACGCCGTCGGGTACGCCATGATCCCGGCCAGCAAGCCAGGCGCCGGTGTCAGGGGTCAGGACTACGTGTCGATGTCCGGCGGAGGCGCCCAGGTGGTGAACCCGAACTCGGACTTCCCGCAGCAGGCCTGGGAACTGGTGACGTTCATGAACTCCGCCGAGGCCGTCAAAGCCAGGTTGGGCGGAAACGCACAGGTCACCGCCCGTGAGGACGTCAACGCCGAGGTGCTCAAGAACGACCCGATGCTGACCTTCGTGGCCGAGAAGGTACTGCCGCTGACGTCGTACCGGCCGGGGCTCGCGGAGTACCCGGAGGTGTCCCTGGCGCTGCAGGAGGCGACCCTCGCGGTGATCGACGGCACGTCACCGAAGCAGGCGGCGGCCGACTACCAGGCGAAGCTGGAGAAGATCGCGGGCGGCAAGGAAAAGATCACCTCAGGATGACCCGTAGATGACAGGCGACGGGTCCGGGGCCGCCCCCGACAGGGCGGCCCCGACTGATGAGACACCCGCCGGGACGTCGCACCACGGCGTGGTGCCCACCGATCCGGCAACGGTCGCCCGCGCCGCCGCTCCGGACGTGATCGGGCTCGGCCGGGTACGGGCGATCGGCTTCATCGCCCCGGCGATGCTGCTGATCGGCGTGTTTCTGCTGTTCCCGGCGCTGTGGACGCTCTACATCGGGGCCACCGACTTCGAACTGACCGGGCGTACGGCACGCAACCCGTCGCTGGTCGGGCTGGACAACTACGTACGGGCGCTGACCGACCCCACCTTCTACAACGCGCTGTGGCTGACGCTGGTGTTCGTCCTTGGGTCGGCGGTGCTCGGTCAGAACGCGCTCGGGTTCGCGCTCGCGTGGTCGCTGCGCAATGTGGTCGGGTGGTTGCGGCGTACCGTCGAGTCACTGGTCCTGCTGGCGTGGATCCTGCCCAGCTCCGTGGTCGCGTTCCTGTGGATCGCGATGCTCGACCGGGACGACGGCACCGTCAACTCGCTGCTCGGTACGCCCGGGTTCGCCTGGCTGATCGACTACCCGATGCTGTCGATCGTGCTGTTCAACGTATGGCGCGGGACCGCGTTCTCGATGCTGCTGTACGGCGCCGCGCTGGCCTCCGTACCGCCGTCGCATCTGGAGACCGCCCGGCTGGCGGGGGCGTCGAACCCGCAGGTGCTGCGCGACGTGGTGTTCCCCCACATCCGGGGGCACGTGCTGACCAACACGCTGCTGATCACGCTGTGGACGTTCAACGACTTCACCCCGTTCCTGATCACGGCGGGCGGGCCGGGACGGGAATCGGAGATCATCGCGGCGTACATCTACAACACCGCGCTGGTGGCCGGCGACATGGGCTACAGCGGCGCGATCTCGCTGCTGGTGCTCATGGTGAACCTGGCCCTCGCCCTGCTCTACCTCCGGATGCTGCGCCGCCGGAAGGGGGCCCGGACATGAGCGACCGCCCCGACGACCGGTCACGCGCGCCGTCCGACGACGAGGGCCGGGTCGCCGCGCGGCGGATGGCCGGACGGGTGCTGTTCTACGCCACGGTCAGCGTGCTCGCGATGTTCTTCGCGCTGCCGATGCTGTGGCTGGTCACCGCGCCGTTCGACGCCAGTCCCCGGTACGCGGTGTCGCTGCCGGACTTCACGTTGGACAACTTCGCCGAGATCGGGCGCAACCCGTACGCGCTCAGTTCGCTGATCGCCTCCGTGGTACTCGCGGTGACCACGATGCTGGTGGTCGTGGTGGGCGCCGCGCTGGCCTCCTACGCCCTGTCCCGGGTGCGGGTCCCAGGCCGGGACGCCCTGCTGTACGTCCTGCTGTTGCTGTCCTCGGTGGTCACCGGCACCGCCGCGATGGTGCCGATCTTCCTGCTGGTCACCCAGCTCGGGCAGGTCGACGAACGGGTCGGCATCGACTCCTGGGCCGCCGTGGTGCTGGTGATGTCGGGCGGACTGCTGCCCGCGGCGATCTTCATGCTGAAGGACTTCGTGGATTCGATCCCGAAGTCGTACGAGGAGTCCGCCCGGGTGTTCGGGGCATCTCCGCTGCGTACCCTCAAAGACGTCGTCGCCCCGTTGATCAGCCCGGGGCTGGCCACCATCGCGGTGTGGACGATCGTGAACGTGTGGGGCAACTTCCTGGTGCCGTTCATCCTGCTCCGCGATCCCGGCAACCAGCCCGCCGCGGTGCTGGTACGCACCCTCTACACCGAAGGTGGCCAGCCGAACCTGGCGCTGCTGTCGACGTTCTCGCTGTTGTACTCCGTACCGGTGGTGTTGATGTACCTCTACGTCAACCGCAAGTACGGGTTCCGCTTCCACGGAGGGATCAAGTCTTGAGGGGAATCGCAGTCTGATGGCGGGCATCACGCTGAAGGCGCTGAGCAAAGTCTTCCCTGGCGGCGTCAGAGCCGTCGACGGGCTGGATCTGGAGATCGCCGACGGCGAGTTCTTCGCCCTACTCGGGCCGTCCGGGTGTGGGAAGACCACGCTGTTGCGTACCATCGCCGGGCTCGAGGAGCCGACCGGCGGCGACGTGCTGATCGGCGAGCGACGGGTCACCCACCTGGCACCCGGCAAGCGGGATGTCGCGATGGTGTTCCAGGACTACGCCCTGTTCCCACACATGAACGTGGTGGAGAACATCGCGTACCCGCTGCGGATCAAGGGCGTCGGGCGCGGCGACCGGGAGCAGCGCGCCGAGCGGACCGGTGACCACCTTGGTCTGTCCGGGTTGATGGCACGCCGGCCGGCGGCGTTGTCCGGTGGCCAGCAGCAGCGGGTCGCGCTGGCCAGGGCGGTGGCATGCCACCCGCAGGTGTTCCTGTTCGACGAGCCGCTGTCCAACCTCGACGCCCGGCTGCGGCTGGAGGCCCGTACGTTCCTCAAGCGGCTGCAACGCGAGCTCGGCGTCACCACCGTGTTCGTCACCCACGACCAGGCGGAGGCGCTGGCGCTCGCCGACCGGATCGCGGTGATGGAGGCCGGCCAGATCCGCCAGCTCGGTACGCCGCGGGAGGTCTTCGGCCGGCCCGCGAACACGTTCGTCGCCAACTTCATCGGCTCCACCCCGATGAACCTGCTACCGGCTGTGGCCCGGGGTGACCGCGTCGAGGTGGCAGGCCAACTCGTGCCGTCCCCAATCCCGTCCGTAACCGACGGTGACGAGATGATCTACGGCGTCCGCCCCGAGTACATGTCGCTGTCAGGGGCTCCGGTGGACGGCGCGCTGCGCGGCACCGTGTCGATCATCGAGAACATGGGCAGCTCCGCGCTGGTGAGTGTGGAATGCGACGGGCAGATCGTGGGCGCGACCGTACCGGAGGGTACGGAGCCGGAACCCGGCAGTGAGGTGTGGCTGAGCCCGGCCGACGGGCGGGTGCTGCTCTACCGTGCCGACGACGACGGCGAACTGGTCGATCAGGCCGCGGTCGCGCCGGCGGTGTCGTGACCACCGGTCACCGCGGCCTGTGGCGTCCCGGGGACCGGGCCGCCGCCAGCTACCACTACCTTCCCGTGGAGGTGACCCCGGGCAGCGCCGGGCTGCGGGTGGTGCTCGACTACGACCGCGACGCCGGGGTGCTCGACCTCGGCTGCTTCGGACCCGACGGGTTCCGTGGCTGGTCCGGTGGCGCCCGCTCGGAGTTCGTGATCACCCAGGCCGCCGCGACCCCGGGCTACCTGTCGGGGGCACCGGAGCCTGGCCAGTGGCAGGTGGTGCTCGGGCTGCACCGGGTTCCCCCCGGGGGACTGCCGTGGCGGGTGACGGCCGAGGTGGGGCCGGTCGAGGTGCCGGCGCTGCCGGAGCCGCCCCCGGTGCCGCAGCGACCACCCCGCCGGGAGCTGCCGACCGTTCCCGGACACACCTGGTATGCCGGAGACCTGCACGCCCACACCGTGCACTCGGACGGCTCGCTCACCGTCGACGCGCTGGCGCGTCTCGCGGCCGGCCAGGGCCTGGACTTCCTCGCGGTCACCGACCACAACACGGTCAGCCACCACCCCCTGCTTCCGGCAGCCGGTGCGGCTTCCGGGGTGGTGCTGCTACCGGGGCAGGAGGTCACCACCGACCGGGGGCACGCGAACGCGTACGGCGACATCGGCTGGGTCGACTTCCGGCAGCCGGCCGACTCGTGGCTGGCCCGCGTCGACGAGCGCGGCGGGCTGCTGTCGGTGAACCATCCGCTCGCCGCCGACTGTGCCTGGCGCCAGCCGTTGACCAACCGGCCACCGTTGGCCGAGGTGTGGCACTGGACCTGGGCAGACCGGCGCTGGGGTGGTCCGCTCGCCTGGTGGCAGGCCTGGGGGTACGACACCATCCCGGTCGGCGGCTCGGACTTCCACTCCCCCGACCAGGGCCGCCCGCTCGGCGTACCGACCACCTGGGTGGCGTGCGAAGAGCTCACCGTCGACGGGGTCCTCGCGGGGCTCCGTGCCGGCCGGGTGGCGATCTCCGCGAACCGCGACGCTCCTGTGCTGCTGCGGGTGGGCGACGAGCTGGTGGCAGTCGACGCCGACGGCGCCCTGCTCACCGGCCCGGACGGCCGCCGCCGGGTGGTACGCGGTGACCTGGCCCGGTTCCCCTCCGAGCCGGGTCCGCACTGGCTGGAGGACGGCGAGACCCAGGTACTCGCGGTGACGGCATGACGCCACCCGCCAGATAAGTCCCGGGTACCCGGCGTCTCAGTCCCGGCGTGCCAGCAGGAACACCTGCACCTCGGGCGGCACCTCGGGGGTGGCCGGCGCGTAGGTCCGTACGTCTTCGTCGTGCACGTTGAATCCGGCGGCATCGACCGTGCTACGCAGCAATCCTCGCGGCCAGGCGCTGACCCGGACCGGCTGGCCGATGAACGACAGTTCCTGGTCGTCCACATCCGCCTCCACCATGCCGAGGGCGAACCAACCGCCGCGGACGAGCCTGTCCCGGATGCGACGCAACGCTTCGGGAATCATGTCCCGCGGCAGCATCAACAGCGAAAAGAACGCCACCACCGCGTCGTACGTGCCGTCGGTGTCACCGAGGCTCATCACGTCACGGCATTCGAACGTGGCCTCGGGTACGTTCCGCCGCGCCAGGTCGAGCATCCCGGTCGAGATGTCGATCCCGGTCACCTGACGGCCGGCAGCGATGAACTGACGAGCCGTCGGCAGCCCCGTACCACAACCGACGTCGAGCACCCGAGCGCCGACGGCCAGGCGGGGCAGCAGCGACTCGACGGTGTCCCGCTGTCCGTCTTTGTGCGGGAACGCCTCGTCGTAGCGGTTTCCGATGTGGTCGAACGCCGCGGCCTGGGCCCCTTGCCGCCGGTCCCAGCCGTGCGGCATGTCATCGACGGTCATACCTGCATTCTCGCTGCCGTACGAGGTGGATGGCACCCGGATGCCCAAGACGTACAAGAAATGGATCATTGACATATTTCGGACGGACAATGACTATAAACAAACCTTCCTAATTCTCGCCAGGCGCCAGTCGTCGAAGGGAGTACGACATGGGAAACCTGAACCAAAAGCTGATCGCCGCCGGGGCAGGGCTGGTGCTCGCTCCGCTGCTGGTGGTGGCGATGCCCGCGGGCCCCGCCAGTGCACACGGGTACGTCAACTCCCCCGCCAGCCGGCAGGCCCAGTGCGCTCAAGGCACCGTCCCGTGCGGCGACATCAGGTACGAGCCACAGAGCGTGGAGGGCCCGAAAGGGCTGCGAAGCTGCAGCGGAGGCAACGCCCGATTCGCCGAATTGGACGATGACAACAAGGGCTGGCACGCCACCCCGGTCGGCAACACCGTGACATTCACCTGGACGTTCACCGCCCAGCACCGCACCAGCAACTGGGAGTACTTCATCGGCGACAACCGGGTGGCCGTCGTCGACGGGGGCAACCAGCAGCCGCCGCCGAGCGTCTCCCACACCGTCAACCTGGGCGGCGTCAGTGGGCGCCAGAAAGTGCTGGCGGTCTGGAGCATCGCGGACACCCCGAACGCGTTCTACGCCTGCATCGACCTCCAGGTCAGCTGACCCCGCAGCGGTGACGCGGAAGCGTTCGCCACACCGGCCGCCTGACCCCAGGGTCAGGCGGTCGGTCTCCGCCGAACCCCGCGCCAGCGCTTCTCTGGATCCGGCCGACACCGCCGCCAGCGTGATGCGGCTGGACGCACAGCTACCGCGTGAGCTGCACCGTCGCGATCTCCCACGGTCCCATCCGCAGCTTCAGCCGACCGCTGTCGACGGGCAACTCCTCCTCTGGCCGACCCAACAGGTCCGCACGCCGCGCGGACGCCACACCGGAGACCACGGCAGTGGTGTCCTCGGGGTGAAGCGCCACCAGCCGCAACTCCAGGACATCGCCGTCCCCGGCTCCGTCCGGCGGAGACTCCCGCCGCCGGAGACTGGTCATCACCACCCCGTCACCAGACACCGAGATCCCCGACTGCTCGGTGAGACCACCGTCCGGCCCGGTACCGGGCAGCGCGACCAGGTCGTGGCCGAACCCCTCTGCCGCGGCGAGTACGTCGTCACGCGACCAGTCCTCGGCGTGCGGCAGCACCGCGAGCCGGGTACTCACCGTGCCCAGGCACTGCGCCGCCGGGGTGGCCAGCTCCGGCCCCGCCGGCTCCACCCGGTACGGGTGGATCGACCGGCTGATCTGGCCCGTAGCCCGCAGCAGCGTCAACGCCAGCTCCTGGCCCGCGTCCTCTGCCGCGGCGCCGCCGGCGTACGGACCTTCCGAGACCGCTCGGTGCTGGCCGGTGGCTCGACGCGCGGTCTCGGAAGGTCCGCCGGTCAGCTCGTACTCGGTGACGTGGTCGAACAGGACGGCAACCCCGCCCGCGTCCACGAACCCGTACGCCGGGAACGTCGGCACCGGCTCCTCCCCGTGCCCGCCCTCACTGGTCAGGCCCCTGGTGATCACCGCGAACTGGCCCTCGGCGTGGGACACCGCGGTCGGCCGGGCCAGTGGCAGGTGCAGCCGTACCCGGTGGTCACCACAGCGGTTGTCGAACTCGACCCGCAGCCGGCAGAACCGCTCGCCGGCACGTACCTCGACCCTCATCCGTACCCGGACCGTCTCGGCGGCACCATTGCACCGGTCCGCGTTGTCCACCGGCCAGCGGTAGCTGCGGGTGACCGTGAACCCGGCCACGAGCGGGCCGACCTGGTCGACCGTCACGTCCACATCGCCAGGCTCGGTGACCAGCCGGTCAGCCGGCGGCGGCGCGTAGTTGTACAGGTCGCCGACGTCGCCGCCGTCGGCGATGCGACCGATGCCGGCCAACGCGGTGCCGTCGGCGCCCCGCATCCGCAGCGTGCCTCCCGGCTCCACCTCGACCCGTACCAGACCGTTGTCGAGGACGTTGCCTTCGGCACGAGCCGGATTCGCCGGTACGGCCCCCTCCCCCGGCACCGGACGTACCGCGGTGTGACCCAGCGGCGGGGCCGGGACCAGCGCGAACATCGTGCGCTGCGGCTCCTCCGACACCCGCAGCGTCCAGTCGCCACCGACCTCGCGAGCGGTCACGTCGAGCTGTTCGGCGGCGCCGTCCATGTCGAACGTGTCGTCGCCGAGGCGCCCCACGTCGATGGTCACGGTACGCACCTCGGGGCGTACCACCAGGCGTTGCACCCGGCGACCGAAGAACTCCTGGCCGAAACTGCGTTGCAGCAGCGCCTCGGCGAGTTCGGCTGCCGGGAACCGCAGATCCAGCAGGGTACGGGCGTTCCACGCCACCGGTTGCGTGGCGATCCGTTCGCCGCCCGGGAGCTCCAGCGCCACGTCCGCCCAGTCCTCCGGCACCGGTACGGTCAGCTCCACCAGCCCGGTACGAGGTGCCGGAGACGGGTTCACCACCAGCACCGCGTCGGACGGCGTCTGTCGTCCCAGCCCGGCGACCACCCGGTCGCGTACCGCACTGCCGAGCTGCTCCGCCTCCGCGATCCGGGCGGCGACCTGCTCCGCGGTGCTGTCCGCCCCGCATCCGGTGACCGAGTCATGGCACGCCGAGTCGACCAGCCGCGCCCACGCCATGTCGAGGAACCGCCCCGGCCAGGCGTCCGGGCTCGACCACAGCGCGGCGAGCGGCTCGGCGTACCGCTCCACCATCCGCTCCGCGGCGGCGAGCGCCTGCTTCAGGTGCACCCGGTTCGACAGCACGCCCGGCAGGATGTTCGCCCGCGCGTGGCTGCGCAGCTCGCCGTCCCAGGTGGGGAGCCCGTCGACCTCGGTGGACAGCCGGGTCAGGTAGTCGTCGAGGGTGGCCAGCTGCAGCCGTACCGGTGCCCCGTCACCGTCGACCCGGGCCACCGTGGACATCATCGACGGCAGCGGCGCCGAATGGTCGGTGCCGTACATCGCGAGGATCGGGTCGTCGCCGAACCAGGTACGCATCCTGATCGCATGCGCCTCGGTACGCTCCACCGCCCGATCCGGGTCCGCCAACAGGTACGCCGCATTCCCGTACCCACCGGGCAGGTACTCGCAGCGCACCGCCGTACCGTCCGGTGACCGCCAGGCGAAGCCGTGTTCCTTGACCGCCGCCGGTACGCCCCGCCACAGGCAGGCGTGCCGGATCCCGGCACGGACGAGCAGCTGTGGCATCTGGGCGCAGTGCCCGAATTGATCCGGAAGGTAGCCGACCGGCATCCCGCCACCGAGTTCGGCGGCGCGGGCCAGGCCACGTTCCAGGTTGCGGACCAGGTTTTCGCCGGAGCACAGGAATTCGTCGGCGAGCACCGACCAGGGCCCGATCGCGAGCTGACCGGCACGTACCAGCGCCGCGACCCGGTCTGTCTGCTCGGGACGTACCTCCAGGTAGTCATCGACGGCGGCGAGCTGCCCGTCCAGGGTGAACCGGAACGCCGGATCGGCCTCCGCCCGGGTGAGCACATCGTCGAGCAGATCCACCAGCCGGAGCCGGAACCGCTGGAACGGCTCGTACCACTCCCGATCCCAGTGGGTGTGCGGTACGAAATACATGGTTTCGCGCGTGGGGGCCATTGTAGAAACTTACCGTCACCGGCCGGTTACCTGACAGTCAGTCCCACCAACGAAGCACCCTCAGGGCACGCAACGTGTTCCAGCGGCTCGGCTCGCCCGGCTGTTCCATCTCGAACCATGCCGCACCCGGCCACCGCTGCCGCAACAGCCACCGTAGGTCCAGCGCTGAACAGTGGACCCTCGCCATGAGACGCGCTCCGGCGTGTTCAGGATCCGCGCCCATTGTCGGGAGTTGGGCGGGCGGTGGCCCGAGTGCCGGAGCCGGACGGCGGCCGCGGGGCGCGCGGCCACGGGGGCGGCGGGGTCGCGGGGTCGCGGGGTCGCGGGGTCAGAAGAGCACGGTCGCGAACCGGCCGATCTCCCGGAAGCCGCAGCGTTCGTACACCCTACGAGCGGCGGTGTTGTGGTGGTTGACGTACAGGCTGACGTTCGGAATCCCACGGTTGAGGGCGTCGGTCACCACCGCCGCCACGCCGGCGGTCGCCAGGCCGCTACCGCGCAGCCGCGGCGGCACCCACACGCCCTGGATCTGTGCGGTCTGTGGCGTCATCACCGCCAGATCCGCCTTGAACACCACCTCGCCGTCGGAGATCCGCGCGTACGCCCGCCTGCCCTTGATCAGGTGCGCCACCCGCCGCCGGTACGGCTGCCCGTCCGCGCTGGTCACCGGTGACACCCCGACCTCGGCGGTGTACATCGCCACCGCCGCGGGGAGCAGTATGTCGATCTCGTCCGGGCGTACCAGCCGCACCGCGGGGTCCGGGGCGACCGGCGGCGGCGCGTCCGCCACCATCAGCGGCTGGTTGTCCCGTACCTCCCGGGCGGGCCCCCACCATCCGCGGACCCGTTTCCAGATCTCGAGTACCGCGTCGGCCGGCCCTACGATCGAGGAGCACCGGCGCCGTTCCGCCCGCCCGATCGCGGCGAACGCGGCGATCGCCGCAGGATCCGCGGCGACCGGGATCAGGTTGGTGCCGAACCAGCACAGGGCGTCGATCCTGCCAGCGGCACCGTACCCGAAGAGCCGGGCACCGCTGCGCCACCAGTCGACGCCGGTCAGGTTCACCATCTCGGCCACCTGTGCCCCGGCGATGGGCTCACGGTCGAGTACGGCCTGGATCGCGTCGGCGTCCCCGTCACCGAGCAACTGCGCCGGCACCGTGAGCATCCCGGACGCTCCTCGCCCCTCGTTGATCCATGCTCGTCACCGGAGACAAGCGGTCTTGCGAGCGCCGGATGCACCTTGTTTTCGGTAACGAGCGTTGATCATGGTCAGTGGACCTCGACGGTCGGCGTGAGCCCTCGCAGTTCCTCGGGCAGCTCCGTACCGGTCTCCTCGGCGATCCGGAGCGCCTCTTCGATCAGGGTCTCCACGATCTTCGACTCCGGTACGGTCTTGATCACTTCGCCCTTGACGAAGATCTGGCCCTTGCCATTCCCGCTGGCCACCCCGAGGTCGGCTTCCCGCGCCTCGCCGGGGCCGTTGACCACGCAGCCCATCACGGCGACCCGCAGCGGCACCGGCAGCCCTTCCAGGCCGGCGGTCACCTCCTCGGCCAGGGTGTAGACGTCCACCTGTGCGCGCCCACAGGACGGGCAGGACACGATCTCCAAGCCACGTTCCCGAAGGTTGAGTGACTCCAGGATGGAGATCCCGACCTTGACCTCCTCCACCGGAGGCGCCGACAACGACACCCGGATGGTGTCGCCGATGCCTTCGGCGAGCAGCGCCCCGAAGGCCACAGACGACTTGATGGTGCCCTGGAACGCCGGACCGGCCTCGGTCACCCCGAGGTGCAGCGGGTAGTCGCACTGCTCAGCCAACTGCCGGTACGCCTTGACCATCACCACCGGGTCGTTGTGTTTCACCGAGATCTTGAAGTCTCCGAAGCCGTGCTCCTCGAACAGCGACGCCTCCCACAGGGCGGACTCGACCAGCGCCTCCGCGGTGGGCTTGCCGTATTTCTCCAGCAGCCGCTTGTCCAGCGAGCCGGCGTTGACCCCGATCCTCAGCGACACCCCGGCGTCGGAGGCGGCCTTCGCGATCTCGCCGACCTTGTCGTCGAACTTGCGGATGTTGCCGGGGTTGACCCGTACCGCGGCGCAGCCGGCGTCGATCGCGGTGAAGACGTACTTCGGCTGGAAGTGGATGTCCGCGATCACGGGGATCTGGGACTTCTTGGCGATCACGGGCAGCGCCTCGGCGTCGTCCTGGCTGGGCACCGCCACCCGTACGATCTGGCACCCGGCCGCGGTCAGCTCCGCGATCTGCTGCAGCGTCGCGTTGATGTCCGTCGTGGGCGTGGTCGTCATCGACTGCACACTGACCGGCGTGTCCCCACCGACCAGTACGCTGCCGACCCGGATCTGCCGGGACCGGCGGCGTTCGGCCAGCCGCGGCGGCGGCGCGGCAGGCATTCCCAGGTTGACCGCCATGGAAGTCACCTCGTGAACAACTCGATGGGGTTGACGATATCCGCGGCGACCGTCAGCACCGTGAACAATCCGAAGATGATGATCACGGCGTACGTCAGCGGCATCAGCTTCATGTAGTCGACGCGCCCCGGATCGGGCCGGCCCAGCCTCGCGTACGCCCAACTACGCACCTTCTCGTACCAGGCGATCGCGATGTGGCCGCCGTCCAACGGCAGCAACGGGAACAGGTTGAACACCCCGACGAACAGGTTCAGTACGGCGAGCAGCATAAAGAACAGCGGCCACACTTCGTACTCGACGATCTCACCGCCGAGCCGGCTGGCGCCCACCACGCTGATCGGGGTCTCCGGGTCGCGTTCCTCCCCCATCAGGGCGTCGAAGAGCTTCGGCACCTTCTCCGGGAATTTGGCCAGCGCCTTGAAGGTGCCGATGAACATGTCACCGACGTACTGTCCGGCCACCCCGATGCCGTCGATCGGGCCGACGGTCACCGAGTCGGCCAACCCGACTCCGATCACGCCTACCTTCTCCAGATCCTTGCCGGTGTAGTCGGCCGGGTCCTTGTCGGTCGTCTGCACCTTGAGGGTGGGGCGCTCGGCCACCGGGAGGGTGACCGTGGCGTCCTTGGACACCCCGTCCCGCTGGTACGTCAGGGTCAGCTTCTCGCCGCCGGAGTCACGTACCCGCTTGACCAGCGAGTCCCAGGACTTGAGCGACTCGCCGTCGATCTTGGTGATCACGTCACCGGGACGCAGCCCGGCAGCGGCGGCGGGGCTCTCCGGGTCGCTGGCCTTGCATTCGCGTAGCCAGCGGGCCTTCGCGTCGTACTGCCATTCGGTGACCACGCACGACTCGATCCGGCCGACCTCGACCCGCGACGCCGGGGTGGCACTGGCTGGCGAGTTCGGTACGCCCACGAACACCGCGGCGAACCACAGGATCAGGAAGCCCAGGATGAAGTGGCTGATCGAGCCGGCGGAGAGCACGATGGTGCGCTGCCAGAGCGGCTTGCGCCAGAACACCCGGTGCTTATCGGCGGGGGCGACGTCCTCCTCGTCCTCCAACGGCGTCATCCCGATGATCTTGACGAAGGCGCCCGCTGGGATCGGTTTGACGCCGTACTCGGTCTCGCCCCTCCGGAACGACCACAGCGTCGGCCCGAACCCGATGAAGTACTTGGTCACCTTCATGCCGAACGCACGAGCCGACCACATATGTCCGGCTTCGTGGATCGCGAGCGAAATCACGATGCCGAGTGCGAACAGCAGCACCCCAAGCGCGTACGCCATCAAGAACCCTTTCCTACGATCTCGACCGCGCGGGCACGCGCCCACGACTCCGCTGACTGCACCTGTTCGACCGTACCCGGCTCACCAAAGTCCGGAGCATCCGCGAGGACCTGGGCAATCGTGTCGACGATGCCGGTGAACGGTAGCTCTCCGGCCACGAACGCCGCCACGCACTCCTCGTTCGCTGCGTTGTAGACGGCGGGCAGACACCGACCGGCCTGGCCCGCCTGACGGGCCAGCCGTACCGCGGGAAACGCCTCGTCATCCAGCGGGGACAGCTCCCAGGTGTGGGCCTTCCTCCAATCCACCGCGGGCGCGGCGCCGGGCACCCGCTCCGGCCATCCCAGGGCGAGGGCGATCGGCAGCCGCATGTCCGGCGGGCTGCACTGCGCCAGCGTGGACCCGTCGGTGAACTCCACCATCGAATGGATCACCGACTGCGGGTGCACCATCACCTCGATGTCGTTGTACCCGATGCCGAACAGCTCGTGCGCCTCGATCACCTCGAGCGCCTTGTTCACCAGGGTGGCGGAGTTGATCGTGATCACCGGCCCCATGTCCCAGGTCGGGTGCGCCATCGCCTGCTCCGGCGTGACATCGACAAGCTCATCGCGGGTACGCCCCCGGAACGGCCCGCCGCTCGCGGTCAGAATCAGCCGGCGTACCTCGGACGGGCGGCCGCCGCGCAGACACTGCGCCAGAGCGGTGTGCTCGGAGTCCACCGGGACGATCTGACCGGGTTTCGCGGCGGCGCGTACCAGCGCCCCTCCCGCTACCAGCGACTCCTTGTTCGCCAGCGCGAGAGTACGACCAGCACGCAGCGCGGCCAGGGTGGGCGCCAACCCGATCGAGCCGGTGATCCCGTTGAGCACCAGCTGCGCGGGCCAGGCCGCCACCTCGGTGGCGGCATCCGGGCCGGCGAGGATCTTCGGCACCCGGTAGTCGCCGGTGGAGTAACCCCGCCGCTGTGCCTCGGCGTAGAACGCCAGCTGCAGGTCCTGAGCGGTGCTGGCGCGCGCCACCGCCACCACCTCGACGCTCAACTCCAGCGCCTGCCGCGCCAGCAGCTCCACGTTGCGGCCGCCACCGGCCAACGCCACGATCCGGAACCGGTCGGGGTTACGGCGTACCACGTCGATCGCCTGGGTTCCGATCGAGCCGGTGGAACCCAACAGCACAATGTCACGCACAGTCCTATTCTCCGCGCCGGCTCATACGTTGCCGTCGGCGGCTGGTTCGCGGCGGCTGGAACGGATCTCGTGCCCCACGCTGGTGATGCACTTGCCGCTGCCGAGATTCCACTTCCAGCCGTGCATCTGGCAGGTCAGTACGCCGTCCTCCACCTTCCCGAACCTGGTCAGGTCCGCCTTCAGGTGCGGGCACCGGCGCTGCACCGTCCAGCCGTCGATGGTGATGTCCTCGGCGTCGGGCTTCTGCTCGGCGTACCAGCCCTCGGCGTAGTTCAGGCGCTCCTCGGACAGGCACTTGAAGAACGTGTAGACGAACTCGTTGTACTGGCCGATCCGAGCCGCCGAGAACCGGCACGACAGGAACAGGCTGTTCACCCAGTCCACCTCGTCGACGTACAGCAGGTGCTCGATCAGCCGCCGCTCGGTACGGAACCGGTAGCGCACCTTCTCGTCGGCGTACGGACGTACCTCACGCTCCACGAAGTCGACCGTGATCGACTCTGCGACCTCGTCGCTGTCCGGCAGGGTCAGGTCGAACCGGACCGGGCCGCCAACGCCGTTCGCGATCTGCTCGGCCTCGTCCAGCAGCGGCTCCAACCGGGCCTTCAGCTCGCCCAGTACGTCGATCTCGGGATGCGACCAGCTCGCCTTCGCCGCCGCGATCACCGGCCGCTGCCGCTGTGCGTACTCCCGGAGGTGTTGTTCCTTGTTCTCGAAGAACGCCCGGGGATCGTCGACCGGGTGGCGTACCTGGCAGTCGTCCGCGGTCACCTCGGCGGTGGTGCCGGGGAGCAGCAGTACGCCGTTGTCCCGCCCCAGGTCCGCCATGTGATCCAGGAACACCTGCTGGTCCGGGAAGATGTTGCCCTCGTCCTTCTGACCGGCGTGGGGGATGTCGTTGAACTGCCACAGGTCTTCGTCCAGGAAGCACGGCGGGCCGGCGATCGGGAACACCCAGCTCGCCTTCAGATCGTCGATGTAGCGGACCGTACGGTCGAACTGCCGCTCCCGCTTCTGCTTACCGAACGCGGTCTTCGCGGCGTGCGGCAGCTCGTACACCATCGGGTACCAGATCGCGCCGGAGAACTGCAGCAGGTGGGCGTGGACGTGCCCCAGGTCGGCGAACTCGGCCAGGTCCGTGGGACGGGCGTCGTTCTGGTTCAGCAACCGGATCCCGTTGTCGTCCACCCATATCGACGAGTCCCCGATCGGGCCGTCGGTAGGTGAGGTGAGCGCATGGATCATCACCCGCACGCCGTCCCCCAGGTCGGTGATCTCCCGGTTCGGCGCGGAAATGAAACTGGTGAAGCCGAGCTCCCGCAACTCGTCCTCCAGCTCCGAGGTCGGGTAGTCCGGGAGCAGGACGGTGGTCTTCTTGGAGATCTTCTCCCGCAGGTTCTTCTCGTCGAAGTGATCCCGGTGCAGGTGGGACACGTACAGGTAGTCGGCCTGGCCGAGGGCGTCCCAGTCCAACCCGGAGTTGTCGGGGAACGGGAACCAGGAGGCGAAGTACGCCGGGTTCACCCAGGGGTCGCACAGGATGCTTCCGGCGCGGGTCTCAATCAGCATGCCCGCGTGCCCGGTGCCGGTCACTCGCACGACATCTCTCCCTCGTCTTTGCTACCTGGAGTATCCGGCCCGTCCCACCGGTACGCATCCGGCGGCCCGATGCATCCCGCCGCCGCCAACGTGCCAGACTATCTTCCGACGTATGGAGCTCGCGGCAACAGGGCGGCCGCCACGCCGCCCCCGGTACGCCCGCGACAACCCACCCGGGGCCGGCGAGCGACGCTCCGAACAGGTGTACGAGGAGGAACTGTGGCGGGCACGGACGAGCCGATCACGTCGCCGGACCAGCGCAAGCCGGACCACCCCAGAGTGATACGGGTCCTGGTGATCCTCGCCAGCCTGGCCTTCCTCAGCCTCACGTTCGGGAACCACACCGGCAACGTCGAGAACATCTGGCTGATCGTCCTCGCCGCCGGCGGCGTGCTCTGGGTGACCATCGACTGGGTACTGCGCCGCAACGGCCTCCGCTAGCTAGCGGGTGACGCCGCGGCGGGCGAACAAGTCCCGCACCTCCCGCAGCGCGTTGTCGACCTCAGCCTCGAAGTAGCCACCCTGCACCAGACTGAACTGGCCCGCGTCCAACTCACCGTCGGCCACGGTGACCGCGGAACGGCCAGCCATGGTGGCGCCGATGGCATCGAAGAGCCGGTCCACCTGAGTACGGTCGTAGCCGCTCCCGAACCGGCGAAGCTGGAACGTGCGGCGCAGCTGATCCAAGCGGTGTGCGTCGTCCGGTGTGAACGGTGAATCCCCGGAACGGATCTCCGAGGTCATGTCCATCTTCCCGTGCCGGCCCGGAATCTCGTATCCACCACTGCCAGCGCGCATGCTGGGGATCTGCTGGGTCATCGTGGTGTCCGGCTCGGCACGCGGCGGCGGAGGCGGAATCGCCGGTGGCGCCGCAGCCGGCGGAGGAGCCATCGGTGGCGGTGGCGGCGGAGCACCGCCGCGAGAGTGCGGAGGGGCGCCGCCATGAGAATGCGGTGGGGCGCCGCCATGAGAATGCGGTGGAGCCGCCGACGGCGGTGCCGCCCGGTCCGGGCGTCGCATCATCGTGGGCTCGTCGAGGTGGGCGTACCGCGGATCGTCGGCGTCGGGACGCATCCCCCGGTCCGGACGGCCTCGCTCATGGCCACCGGGCTCGGGACCGAACTCACGGTCGAAGCCACCCCTGCCGCCCCGCTCCTGCCCGAAGCCTCCGTACCCGGCGGCAGCCGGCTCCGCGGCCGGGTCGGCACCATGGCCTCGCTCCGGCCCGAACCCACGCCCCGGGGGCGGGAATCCGGACTCCTCGCGGCCCCGGTGCGGTGCCGCCGAACGAGCCGGGCGGGGGGCGCCACCCTCCTCCTCGAGGGCGGACAGCTGACGTTCCAGGCGGTCGAGGTACACGTCGACCTGCCACTCGTCGTAGCCGCCGAAACGGACGCGGAAGACGACGTCGTGCACCTCTTGCGCGGCCACCGGCTCGCCGCTGGGGTTTCCGGCGAGGGTCTCCTCGGCTCGGCCCAGGAAGTCGTCCACCTCGTCGGCCTTGTACCCCCGACGCAGCGCCCTGCGCCGGAACCGCTGACCCTGAGTCGTCACTCACCCACCTCCGCTGCCGCGAGCTGCCCACATGCTCCGTCGATCTCCCGCCCTCGGGTGTCTCGTACCGTGGTCGGAACGCCAGCCTCCCGCAACCGCCGGACGAATTCCCGCTCCACCGGCTTCGAGCTGGCGTCCCAACGACTACCCGGAGTCGGATTGAGTGGGATGAGGTTAACGTGCGCGAGCTGGCCGGACAGCAACCGGCCAAGGAGTTCCGCACGCCACGGTTGATCGTTCACGTCCCTGATCATTGCGTACTCAATCGACACCCGCCGTCCCGTACGTGCCGCGTACGACCACGCTGCGTCGAGAACTTCGTCCACCTTCCATCGGTTATTCACCGGTACGAGTTCATCGCGGAGTTGGTCATCCGGTGCATGGAGTGACAATGCCAAGGTGACATGCAGGTCCTCGGAAGCTAGCCGCCGCATCGCGGGCACCAGCCCCACCGTAGATACCGTTACGTGACGTTGCGACAGACCCAGTCCTTCGGGCGCCGGGTCGGTGAGCCGCCTGAGCGCCGCCACTAACCGGGAGTAGTTGGCCAGTGGTTCGCCCATTCCCATGAAGACCACGTGTGAAAGCCGCCCCGCTCCGCCGGAGACCTCACCGTCGACGACATCGCGAGCGGCGGTCACCACCTGCTCCACGATCTCCGCGGTGGACAGGTTGCGGGTCAGCCCCGCCTGACCGGTCGCACAGAACGGACACGCCATGCCACAGCCGGCCTGCGAGGAGACACAGACGGTCACCCGGTCCCGGTAGCCCATCAGCACGCTCTCCACCAGCGCACCGTCGTGCAGCCGCCAGACGACCTTTCGGGTGGCCCCGTCGTCGCAGGTCTGGGCACGCGCGGCCGACAGCAGCGGTGGCAGCAGCGCCTCGGTGAGCCGTTGCCGGCTCCCGGTCGGCAGGTCGGTCAGCTGCTCCCCGGCATGCACCCGGGCGAGCCGCCCGAAGTAGTGATGGGACAGCTGGGCCGCCCGGAACGGCTTCTCTCCCAACTCGGCGACGGCCGCGCGACGCGCGGCGAGATCGAGGTCGGCGAGGTGGCGTGGGGGCAAGGCAGCCCGCCTCTGACCGGGGCGCCGGGGGGCGAGTATGGGCAACGTCTTCATGGCGCCTGCCAGTCTCGCACGTTTCCCCCTGTCCATCTCAGGTCGCCGTCCCACGACCCGGGCATTGCCACCCCTACACCATCCAGCTCACCCGTACCACCGGGTCACCCGTCGCACAACGAGTCCGCGAAGTGCCCGAAATCGGTGGTCAACCGGGCTTTCCTGAAACCACGCCGGTGTTCCCCGCTGCGGACCCCAAGGGATCCGCAGTGGCGCACGTCACCCAGTCGATGGCGCGAACAGCAGAAGCAGTACGTAACCGGTGGGTGCGGCGAGCAGTAGCGAGTCGAGGCGGTCCATCAGGCCCCCGTGCCCCGGCAACAGCCGGCCCATGTCCTTGACCCCGAGATCCCGCTTCATCAACGATTCCGAGAGATCTCCCAGTGTTCCCGCGAACGCGATCGCCACCCCGAACAACGCGCCTTCCCACCACGGCTGATGCAGCATGAACTGCACCATCAGCGCGCTGCCGACAGCACTGGCGAGCACCGATCCGCCGAACCCCTCCCAGGACTTGTTCGGACTGACTGAGGGCGCCATCCTGTGCTGCCCGAGAAGCGAGCCGGCGACGAAGCCACCCGTGTCGGAGAGCACCACCGCGGCGATCATGATCGTGACCCGGAACGCACCGTCCTCAGGCTTGGCGAGCAGTACCGCAAAGCCTGCGAGGAACGGTACGTACGCGGCGATCAAGGTCGCCGAGATGACGTCACGCTGATAGCCGACCGGCCCGTCGCCGAGCCGCCAGATCAGCACCGCGACCACGGTGAGTACCAGGCCGAGCACCATCGCCTCGATGCCCGCGAACCAGGCGAGCACCACGATCGCGGCTCCGCCGATCAGCAACGGCACCAGTGGCGGGCGGGCGCCGGCCGGCTCGACAGCTCGTACCATCTCCCAGATCCCGACCAGGATCGCGACCGCGGCGAGTACTACGAAGGCGGGCCGCCACACGTACAGCGAAGCGATCACCAGACCGCCGAGCGTCAGGCCGACCCCGATCGCCATCGGAAGGTTCCGGCCTGCCTTCTTGGTCTTGCCCGAGTCCCGAGAACGGCCGGCACCGGAACGGGCCTCCCCGGGGCGGCCGGCACCGGGCGCCGACGGAGCACCGCCCGAGCGGGTCTCTCCTGGCGCCGGCGGCCGCCCCGGTGCCACGCCGTACTGGTCGGCACCCTGCCACGGCTCGGCGCCCGGGCGGGGTCGCCCGCCCCGCGGATCTTCCTGGCCGGGCGGCTGTCGCATACCCCCAGCCTGCCCTCCGACGGGCCGGTCGGGTGAGGCCTGCCGCCCAGATGGCGCCCACCCAGATGGCCCCTGCCGCCCAGGTGGCGCCGATGGCGGCCGGCCGTCTCCCGGCGGGTAACCCACGTCACCGGCGCCGGCGCGTCGCGCCGGATAGTCCCGTGAATCGACGGGGGGCGGACCGTAGTCGCCGCGCGATTCCAGGTCCGGCCGGCGGCCGTACTGCGGCTGCCCCGGAGGCGGCCCGGCGGACCGTACCGGACGCGGTGCCTGATCCGCCGGGAAGTGCGGTGGTGCCGAAACGATGCCCTCCGAACGGGGCGCCGGATAACCGGCGACCGCGCCTGACTCAGGACGGGGATCCAGATCGGTGCCAGAGGTGCCCCATGACGCTTCGGGCGCGACATCGTCGTGTCGCGCCCGATGTTCGGGACCTTGCTTCGGCGGATCCAACCAGGACCAGCCGGAGTTCGGCGGATGGACTGCCGGCATCAGACCTCGAGCAACTCGGCTTCCTTGTGCTTGAGGATCTCATCGACGTGGGCCACGTATCGATGGGTCACGTCCTCGAGTTCCTTTTCGGCGCGACGTACCTCATCCTCACCCGCTTCACCGTCCTTCTGGATCCGGTGAAGCTCCTCCATCGCCTTGCGGCGGATGTTGCGTACCGCGACCTTGGCGTCTTCGCCCTTGTGCCGCGCCACCTTGATCATCTCGTGCCGCCGCTCCTCGGTCATCTGCGGCAGTACGATCCGGATCACCGTGCCCTCGTTGTTCGGGTTGACCCCGAGGTCGGAATCTCGGATCGCCTTCTCCATGGCGCCGATCTGGGAGGCGTCGTACGGCTTGATGATCGCCATCCGGGGCTCCGGAATCGAGATCGACGCCAACTGCGGCAACGGCGTCGGCGTGCCGTAGTAGTCCACCGTGATCCGGCCGAACATCGCGGGATTCGCACGACCCGTACGGATCGTCGCGAACTCCTCCTTCGCGTGCTCGATCGCCTTCTCCATCTTCTCCTCGGCCTCGAGGAGCGTGTCGTCGATCACGTCTGTCGTCGCCTCCTTCGGCTACGCCTTCGGCCACCAGGCCCGTACCGGCGCCGGACTGGCAGCGGTCCGGCTCACGTTACGGCGTCTCCGCCGCGGTGATCAGTGTCCCGATCTTCTCACCTGTCAATGCCCGGGCAATCGTGTCGTCCCCGTCGGCGCCGAAGACCAGCATCGGCAGCCGGTTGTCCGTGCACAGGCTGAACGCCGCGGCGTCAACCACCCGCAGATTGCGCCGCAGCGCCTCCTCGAAGGTGATCCGGTCCAGCCGCTGTGCCGTCGGGTCGGTACGCGGGTCAGCGGTGTAGACGGCATCCACGCCGTTCTTCGCCATCAGCACCACATCCGCCTTGATCTCCAGTGCCCGCTGTGCGGAGACCGTGTCGGTGGAGAAGTAGGGCATCCCGGCGCCAGCACCGAAGATCACCACTCGGCCCTTCTCCAGGTGCCGCATCGCCCGCCGTGGAATGTACGGTTCGGCCACCTGTCCCATGGTGATCGCCGTCTGAACGCGGGTGTCGACGCCCTGCTTCTCCAGGAAGTCCTGCAGCGCGAGGCAGTTCATCACCGTACCGAGCATGCCCATGTAGTCGGCTCGGGCGCGTTCCATGCCACGGCGCTGCAGCTCCGCGCCGCGGAAGAAGTTGCCGCCGCCGGTGACCACCGCGACCTGCACGCCCGCGGACGCCGCCGTGGCGATCTGCCGGGCCATCTGCTGCACCACATCGGGGTCGACCCCGACCTTGCCGCCGCCGAACATCTCGCCGGAGAGCTTCAACACCACCCGCCGGTACTTCACATGCTCCCCGGACGGGTCGTGGGAGGTCGATCGCGGGTCGACCGCGGGGTACGTCATCGCTACAGCTCCTGGGACGGGAGGGGCCGCGTGGACCCGCGGGAGTCCCCGAGCCGGTGAGGCGCCTCACACGCGAAAGATGCGGGCATCCGGCGCGAAGCGGAGACCGCCGGTCGTATGAATGTCACGGCGACGGCCTCCTCGTGGTCCGCGTCTGTCTGTCGTGGGGTTGGCCCGGACGGGAACCTAGGCCTGGCCCACCTCGAAGCGTACGAATCGAGTGACGGTGATGCCCGCGGAGTCGAGAACCTGCTTCACGGTCTGCTTCGACTCGGTGACCGACGCCTGCTCCAGGAGCACAAAGTCCTTGAAGAAGGCGTTCACCCGACCGTCGGTGATCTTGCCGATCGCCTGCTCCGGTTTGCCTTCCTCACGGGCCGTCTGCTCCGCGATCCGGCGCTCGCTCTCGATCACCTCGGCGGGCACCTCGTCGCGGGTGACGTACCGGGGACGCATCGCGGCTATCTGCATCCCGGCCGCCCGCGCGGCGTCGGCGTCGGCGCCAGTGAACTGCACCATCACGCCCACCTGCGGCGGCAGGTCCGGGCTCTTGCGGTGCAGGTAGATCGCGACCGGCTCGTCCAGTACGGCGACCCTGTTCACCACCAGCTTTTCGCCGATCTTGGCGGCCTCCTCGTCGATCACCTGCTGCACCGTACGACCGTCGAACTCGCTCGCCAGGAACGCCTCAGCGTCGGCCGGCCGGGTCTCGGCCACCTTCTCGACCAGCGACTGGGCAAACTCGATGAAAGCGCCGTTCTTGGCGACGAAGTCAGTCTCGCAGTTCAACTCGAGCAGCGCGGATCCGGACTGCGCGATCAGGCCGTTGGCGGCAGTACGCCCAGCCCGCTTGTTCACGTCCTTGGCGCCCTTGATCCGCAGGATCTCGACGGCCTTGTCGAAGTCGCCCTCAGCCTCAGTGAGGGCCTTCTTGCAGTCGAGCATCCCGGCGCCGGTGAGATCGCGGACCTTCTTGACATCCGCGGCGGTGAAATCAGCCATCGTTCTCTCTCGTTAGCAGCGTGTACGTGTTGTCGTGGTCGGTGAAGGCGCCGACTCCCTCGTCGCGGTACGCCCGGGACCCGGCGCCTTCAGCGATCAGGTGTCAATAAATCAGGCGTCGGCGGGTGCGGGTGTCTGGGCAGCCGTCTCCGCGGGCGCCTCGGCGGTGGTCTCCGCACCGGGCGCCTCGGCAGCTGTCTCCGCCGCCTTGGCTTCGGACTTGTCCTCGAGCAGTTCCCGCTCCCAATCCGGGAGCGGCTCGTCGGCCCCGACCACGCCCGGCTGCGGCTTCTCCTCGCCGCTGACCGCCGCGCCGGCACGGGCGAGCAGCCCATCGGCCACCGCCGCGGCGATCACCTTGGTCAACAGCGCCGCGGACCGGATCGCGTCGTCGTTACCCGGGATCGGGTAGTCGACCTCGTCCGGGTCGCAGTTGGTGTCCAGGATCGCCACCACCGGGAGTTTCAGCTTGCGCGCCTCGTCGACGGCGATGTGTTCCTTCTTGGTGTCCACGATCCAGACCGCCGCGGGCAGCTTCGACATGTCGCGGAGGCCACCGAGGGTGCGCTCCAGCTTCACCTTCTCGCGGTGCAGCGAGAGCCGTTCCTTCTTGGTCCGGCCCTGGTCCCCGCCAGTCTGCTCCAGCGCTTCGAGCTCCTTGAGCCGCTGCAGCCGCTTGTACACGGTCTGGAAGTTGGTGAGCATGCCGCCGAGCCAGCGGTGGTTGATGTACGGCATCCCGACCCGCGCCGCCTGCTCCGCGATCGCCTCCTGGGCCTGCTTCTTCGTACCGACGAAGAGGATCGCGCCGCCTTCGGCGACGGTGTTCTTCACGAAGTCGTACGCCTTGGCGATGTAGTCCAGCGTCTGTCGCAGGTCGATGATGTAGATGCCGTTGCGCTCAGTGAAGATGTAGCGCTTCATCTTCGGGTTCCAGCGACGGGTCTGGTGCCCGAAGTGCACGCCGCTCTCGAGGAGCTGGCGCATCGTGACGACTGCCATGCGGTGTCTCTTTTCCTTGAGCGGGTGTGCACCCGCTGCCCCTGGTTGTCGCGGAGGCCGGGTGGCCACCGCCCTGGCGCCCGGTCACCGGCCGTCGGAACCCGGTGGTGAGCCGGGACCAGGGGGCCGCCGCCCCGCCGTTAACAGGCGGAAAGGGCGCGCGAGGTCGACCACAGGACGTGGTCGCCAGTGGCCAAGTGTACGGCTCGGGCTGGTCAGCCGGTAATCGGCACGGCGGGGCGCGGTCCCTGATTCGTGCGGACGCCGTAGCGGCGGGCAGCAAACCCGACATCCTGCCCGTATGCCTCAGAGCGTGGCCGAAGCCACACGGCAGCACGCTCCGGTTACCGCCTGACCGTTTCTGCCGACCCGTTACTGACCGACCGCGAGCCCCGCGGCCAGCAGCAGGGTGACGCCCACGAGAAGGTAGACCCACGGCGTCCGCAGCAGGTCCCGGGCACCATGCGGCGCCGAGTCCGGGTTCGCCCCGATGAACGGGCCGAGGCCCGCCGCCAGCAACGGAAGGCCGACGAGCATCAGCGTGCCGCCGACAGCGCCGGACGCGGACACCCGTTCGGTGCCCAGCACAGCGTCGTACAACAGCAGGATTGACGGTACGACGGCCAGCAGCGTCGCCAGCACCACCGCCGCCAGCACCGCGGGGTTGGTACTCCGTCCCCGAGCGGACCCGCGCTGCTGAGCTGGCATCGGTGGGACCATCGGCGGCTGACCGCCAGGAACGCCTCGCTGAAGCGGCTCGGTGTGTCGGGCGTAGCCCGACTCGCCCTGGGCGGACAGCATCGGGACCAGAGACGGCGGGATTCCCGGCTCGGTGTCGTAGCGCGGCGGAGAGCCACCGGCAGGCGGTACCGGCGCCGACTCACCGGCGGGCGGCGGCGCACTGCCGGAGGCGACCGGCCCAGGCGGATACTCCGCTCCCAGCGGTGTCTCCCGCGACCGGGGGCCTGAGGGCCAATGTTCCAGGTGAGGTTCCGACGTCATGGCATCGGCTGGTTGCGCCGAGACCGGTGCCGCGACGGTCGGCAACGCGTTGGTGTTCGGCTCATACCCGCCCGCGGGCCCTCCGGAGGACGGCGAGTCGCCAGACCCCTGACCCGCGGTGCCCTGCGGGGCGTCGGGCATACGGCCGAAGCTGGTGACCGCGGCCTCGAACCCACTCGCCGGCGAACCACCCAGCGCCGTGGAACCACTCGCGGATTCCTCCCGATCTGCCGCGGGACCGTGATACCGAGGCACCCGTTCGAGGTGCTGATGCGGTGTCTGCTGATGCGGTGTTGGCTGATGCGGTGTCCCTTGGTACGTCACCGCCTGATGCGACATGTCCTGGTCCCGGCTCAGCGCCGGCTGCTGCGACACGTCCCGGTGGTACGTCACCGGCTGCGGCAGATCGGGGTGAAATCCATCAGACTCCGCCGGGGCCGGATACCGACCCGCCACGTCCGCGCGGACCCGTTCCTCCTCGAGCCGTACCCGCTCCTCCATGCGCACCCGCTCCTCCTCCAGACGTTCCCGTTCGGCCCGGGCCGCCTCCTCCTGGGCTTCGGCCAGGCTGGCCCGTACGTTGCTCTCGATCTGTGGCATCGGACCGGTCAGCGGGTCCTGCTGCGACGACGGATCCGGGTGGGACGACACCGTGCCACCCGCGCTGCGCTGCTCAGGCGCCTGGTAACCGGACGGTTGATCACCGCGGAACCAGAACTCGCGTTCGTCGGGAGTGTTCACCCCCGGCACGCTATGACACCGCGTGGCTGAAAGCCACAGCCGCGTTCCGGCGTCCGTGGGTCTCGGTCGTCCGGCGTACCGGACGGCGGTTACGTAGGCTGCGTCGCATGTCTCGTCCTGACCCACTGGTAGCCCGGATGCGGGAGTTCGGCACCACGATCTTCGCGGAGATGTCGGCGCTGGCGGTGCGTACCGACTCGGTGAACCTCGGCCAGGGGTTCCCCGACAACGACGGCCCGAAGGAGATGCTGGACGCCGCCGCCGACGCGCTGCGGTCCGGCAGGAACCAGTACCCGCCCGGCCCCGGGATACCGGAGCTGCGGGACGCCGTCGCCATGCACCAACGGCACTGGTGGGGCCTCGAGTACGACCCCGACGGTGAAGTCCTGGTCACCGCGGGAGCCACCGAGGCCGTCGCGGCGAGCATCCTCGCCCTGTGCGAACCCGGCGACGAGGTGGTGTGCTTCGAGCCGTACTACGACTCGTACGCGGCCTCGATAGCGCTCGCCGGCGCGGTACGCCGCCCCGTCACGCTGCGCCCTGATGCCGGTCGGTACGGCTTCGACCCCGGCGAACTACGCGCCGCGTTCGGGCCGCGTACCCGACTGGTGCTGCTGAACTCGCCACACAACCCGACCGGGAAGGTGTTCAGCAGCGACGAGCTGTCGCAGATCGCGGCGCTGTGCGTCGAGCACGAAGCCTTCGCCGTCACCGACGAGGTGTACGAACACCTGGTCTTCTCCGACGCGGGTGCGCCCCATGTGCCGCTCGCCGCGCTTCCGGGGATGCGCGAGCGCACCATACGGATCTCCTCGGCGGGCAAGACCTTCTCGTGTACCGGGTGGAAGGTCGGCTGGGCGAGCGGCCCGCCGGATCTGATTGCCGCGGTGACCCGGGTCAAACAGTTCCTCACGTACGTGAACGCGGCGCCACTGCAACCGGCGGTGGCGACGGCGTTGCGGCTGCCCGACTCGTACTACTCGGAGTTCGCCGCCGAGATGCAGGCGAAGCGGGATCTGCTGTGCGACGGGCTGGCCGACGCCGGTATGGAGGTGCTCCGGCCTGAGGGTACGTACTTCGTCACCGCGGACATCTCCCCCCTAGCGGGTCCGGACGTGGACGGTCTCACGTTCTGCCGTTCCCTGCCGGAGCGGTGCGGCGTGGTCGCCGTACCCACCCAGGTGTTCTACGACAACCCTGACGC
>JBOGDK010000010.1:0-32817 GCA_050701795.1 Micromonosporaceae bacterium | reverse complement strand
CACCGGCTCCGCATCGGCGGGTGCGTCCTCCGGCGGGCGCAGCCACCCCGTGAGGAACGCGACGTACTCCTCCGTGAACCGGGCGAGCTCCTGCTTCGTCATCCGCTGAGTGCTGGTGGAGAGCATCACGGCGGCGTCCCACTCCGGATCGTTCCCACGTTCCCGCCAGTGCCGGGCAATCTGGTCGAGCACGGTCTCCAGCCGGTGCCGACCGAGCTCACCGGCGGCCTCCCGGGCGTCCTCGGGCAGGTTGCTGGGCTCAGGGATCCGCAGATCCTGTTGTACGGCGCGCCAGTACTTTCGGCGGCCGGCGGAACGCCGCTCGTCGACCTCACAGAACCCGTGTCGGGCGAGTTGCCGCAGGTGGTAGCTGGTGGCACCGCGGTCCATGGCGAACTCGACGGCAAGCTCAGCCGAGGTGGCCGGTCCCCGACCGCGTAGCCGGGTGAGGATCCGTTGCCGCAGCGGGTGGGTGAGCGCCTTGAGCTCCTCGGGGTCGGTGAGGTGCCGTGCCGGCGGCGATGTGGAGTCCTGAGCGGTGGGTTCACCAGGCCGGACGACCGGTTCGCTGGGCCGGGAAGCCGGCTCACTGGGCTGTGATGCCGGCTCACTGGACGGAGAGGCCGGCGGTCCCTGGGCAGGCTCTGTAGTCGGCATGACGAGAAGATACCTATGCAAAGATTTCTTCTCAAATGTGTTGATGACGGTCTCCGCAGAGGAAAGCCGGCCACCGTGGGTGGCCAGCTCCGATCGGCGGCGGGGACTGTCCGTTTGCCGATGGCGCTCATGGACTGCCGTGAGCGACCTTCATCAGTGGGCGCACGGTGTGCCGGGCGCGACTTCGCAAAGACGTGTGCGGCATACCGGGCGGTTCCCGGGGGAGACGCGAGCCGTCAACCCCGCCGCGGGCCTGAGCGTCAGGGGTGCACATGGGCACACTCCCGATCTACCGGGTGCGTACCGACCCGGTGCCGATGGACACGGCGGTCGAGGTCGCCGAACGCGCGTACCGGCTGCGGGATTTCGAACTGTCCCAAACGGACTCGCCCGATGGCCTGATCACCGTCCGCGGCGGAAGATCTCGGATCGAGATCGACGGTACGGGAATGTGGGCAGCCGACCACGGGCTGATGTGGCGCCCCGAACTCACCCCACGGCTTCCGGTGCCGGACGAAGCCGCCGCCATCGCCAGTACGTTTCTGCGTACCCACCGACTGCTGCCGGCGCTGCCGCCCGGATTCCAGTGCGCAAAGATGTCGTACGGCGGCACCCGGGCGGCGATGAAGCACCACGGCCGGCGCGGCGACAAGCCCCTGGACATCAAGGTGCACTACGGGATCACCGTGCTGCTGTCTGAACCCGTACCGGGAGCCGGCCCGGGAGGCGAGGAGGCGCGGCAGATCCCGATGGTGGGTGGCGGCGGCAAGCTCTCGGTGACCATTGGCGACCGCGGTGACGTATGGGGACACCACAGCGCCTGGCGGCCGGTCGACGGGCGCGCCGGCAAGGCCGAGATGATCTCCCGGCACCACGCCGACGAGGAGTTCCACGCGCTCACCGAGGGACTCCCGATCACCGGGTACGACGCCCGCCTGGCGTACTACGCGGCTCCCGCGTTCACCGGGCAGGAGTACCTCTACCCGGTGTACGTCTACTCCGGAGTGGCCGAGATCGGCGGTCAGCACGTACCGCTGCGACAGATCCTGCTACCGGCGACCGAGTTCGGACCGCGGCCACCGGAGCCGGTGCCGCAGCCGCCGCGGGCCGCCGACCAGCCGGTCACTCTGTTGCGGCCCCCCGACGACCGCAGCCACGACGGAGGCCGGGGCGATGGCCGGGCCGGTACGTCCTGGATCGGGCTGTCCGGCGGCCTGGCCGGGAGTCAGGCGAACGCGCAGGGGTTCGTCGACGGCCTCGCCCGTGACGGCTGGACCGTGGCCTTCGGCTGGGGGGACGGCAACGCCTGGGAATCCGACTGGGGGCGACACGACGGTCTCCGGGTTGACGCCGCCTTCTACACAGGGCATGCGAACCCCGCCGGCTGGGTCCTCGCCAACCCCGACGACGGTTCCCTGAAACTCGCGGAGCTGGCCGGCACGCCCCACGAACTGGGGGGCGCCGATGACCTGAAGTGGGCCATCATCGCCGCCTGCGGGCCGCTGCACGACGAGGTGATCTCCAAGGGCGGTGGCGATGTCTTCACCCGCTGGGAAGCCGGCTTCGACGGGCTGCACTCCCTCCTCGGGTACGGCGCGTCCACGTACGACAACACCGAGGAAGGTGCCCGGGTCGTCAGGTACGGCAGGTCCGGGATGAACCTGATCGACGCGTGGTTGCGTACCGGCCAGGAGGTCCAGCCGTCCACCAACGGCGCACCGGCGCCGTACGGACCGGAGGTCTGGGTGGGTGCGGTGTACGTGATCGGCTCCGGCAACGACCCCCGTGACGACCACCTGTGGGGTCACGGGTCGGTGTCCGGGGAGCCACTGAATCCAGGGACATCCATCGCACTGTGGACCACCTGCTGAGCACCCCTGGCGCTAACGGGTCACCGGATCGGCCACCGGGAGACGCAACAGGCCGATGACCGTGATCAGGACCGCGCCCAGCAGGTACCAGGGCCCGACCCCGAGAGCTTCCGCGAGGTTGCCGCGGGGGCCGGCGCCCATACACACCGCGAACACCCCGATCACCACCCACGAGGCCGCGGTAGCGCCTCGAAGCCCTGCCGTACGGAGCATCACGGTGTACACCGTCAGGGGCATCATCACCAGCACCAGGACCAGGAAGAGCATGGTCCAGCTGTCGAGCAGGTCGGCGTTGAAGGACTGCCCAGGGATCAGCCCGAAGCTGGCGAACGCCAGCACCAGCCCGGCGGTGACCAGGCACACCGGAGCGAGCATCCGGCGTTGGGTCTTGACCGCCGATTCGAGATCGAGCAGCCGCGCCTCCAGCTCGAGCATCCGCCGGGGCAGGTCCGTTCCCTCAACGGGTGTGGTGTCGTACGAGTCCACCGCTGTGCCTTCCGCTCGGGGAGCCGCGCCGATTCTTTCGTACGTCACGGGTCGCGCGCAGGATCCGCTACGGCGTGGTGTGCTGAGTTTCCTTCGCGGCGGCCGGCGGCCCCTGACCCGTCAACAGGGAGACCACCTCGTCCACGTCGTCGGTGACGTGGACCAGACTCGACAGGTCGCCGTGGGGTGACTCCGCGAGCAGGGGCCGGAGCAGTTTCTCGACCGGCAGCGTACGGGTCCAGAACTCGGTGTCGACGAAGATCATCGGTCCACTCGCACCGTCCGTGGCGTAGAACGCCTTGGTGGCCGCCTGGAACACCTCCTGCACCGTGCCTGCGCGCCCGGCGGCGAAGACGATGCCTCCGCGAGCCAGCCGCAGGATCGTGTCCTCCCGGATGGCGTTGGAGAAGTACTTCGCGATCCTGGCCGCGAACAGGTTCGCTGGCTCGTGGCCGTACAGCCAGGTGGGCACCGACAGACCACCGTGCCTGGCCCAGGTCAGCGCGGCCGCCTCCGAGGCGGGCGCCGCCGGCGCCTCTCGCGGCAGTGTCTGCCTGACCTTCAGAGCCACCTGGGTGTACGGATCATGATCGGCGAACCGGGGAGCCTCCGCGAGCTGGTCGATCACGGCGTCCAGGGCACCACCGTCCGTGGTCGCCAGCGCCGCGCCGAGGTTGGCCGCTTCCATCACCCCGGGGCCGCCCCCGGTGACGACCAGGCATCCGGCGGCGGCGAGCCGGTGCCCGATCCGGGCGGCGGTACGGTAGCCCGCCGTACCACGCAACTCCGCGTGGCCGCCCATCACGCCCACCACCGGGCCGCCTGCCGCGGCGGTCCAGGCGTCGATGGTGTCGGTGAGCGCGTCGTCGATGCCGTGGTCGTGCATCCGTTGCGCCAGCGCCTCACGGATGTCGGGCAACGCCCCGCCCCGGGACACGAAATGCCGGTAGATCCGGGTGTCGTGCATGCCGTCGAAGCCGGTTTCGTGACCGGCGGCGAGGTCGTCGGGGGTGTAGAGCCGGGACGGGTGCGTGGCGTAGAGCATCTCGTGGAAGTCCGGGACGACGTGCGCCCCACGCCGGATCAGGTCCGCCTCCACGTCGGTGTCGACGAACCGGCAGCCCACGAAGAGGGCGTCGGCGACCTCGACGCCGGTGAAGTCGGGCGGATCCTCGTGCAGGGGAAGCCCCTGGATGGTCAGCCCGGAGAGCTGTCCCTTCGCGAGGTGGTGGTCGAGTTCGCCGCGGGACTCCACCTCGGTGGGGCTGTGATCGTACGGATCTGTCACACCGCACATCCTGCCGCAGCCAGGCCACACAAGAGCGACGGCCCGCACCTGGCGTGCGAGCCGTCGCAGTGCCGGTCCTGGGGAGGCTCCGGACACCTCAAGTATCGCTCATATCCACAGCCCTGTTACCTGTTCCGAACGGTCATCGTGCGACAACTTTTCGACAGGCCCGATATCGCCGCCAATACGTTCCGTTATGGGCGACCTTGGTGTGTCTCGTACGACTTAGTGGACTTCTCACGGTGTGTCACGACCTCGCCGTACGTATCACCCACCATCATCTGCCTCGCCGCACCCTCCCGCTCTGCCTTCCGCACCCCTCCGCTGCCCTTGCCACGACCAGCGGCTCCGCCATCATCCGCCCCGCCATCGGTAGCCCCGCCACGGTCCGCCGGGAGACCGGTAGGCAGAATGGCCAGATGAGCCCAACCAGGAACCTGCTCGGTGACACCCCGCCCACACTGCTGCCCCACAACGACGAGGCGGCGGAAGCCCTGCGGTCCGGCACCGATCCGGCTCAGGTGGCGGCGGACCACCCGGCGTACTGCGCGGCGTGGGCTGCGCTCGCCGACAGGGCAGCCGGAGAGGGCGAGATCATCGCGAGTTACGCGTACGCGCGCACCGGCTACCACCGCGGGCTCGACCAGTTGCGGAAGAGCGGTTGGCGTGGCGCCGGCCCGGTGCCGTGGTCACACAAGCCGAACCGTGGCTTCCTGCGGAGCCTGCATGGGCTGGCCCGGGCCGCGAACGAGATCGGCGAGTCAGACGAGGCCGCCCGGTGCGCGCAGTTCCTCCGGGACTGCGATCCCGCCGCGGCTGACGCACTCACCACTTAAGCCGACTTGTCCCAGGGCGGCTGACCGCAATACGCCGCGCGCGGTGCAGTCCGCGCGAACGCCGGAGGCCCGAACAACCAAGCGTTAGTCTGCGGGTACGCAAGGTCATGGCGCGACTAGGGTCTGTCCCGTAGATCTTGGTCGAGCGAGACGGTGTTCAGGCGGCGTCCGGCAAGGCGCAGGTTCGTCCGGATACCGGTGTTGTATCCGGACGGTTCTGCAACGCCGCCGGTCGTCGCCTGGGCGTCGTCGCAGCCGAGTGAAGATCTACAGGACAGACCCTAAGGAGCATCCGGTGGCTACTCTTCTCAACCCGTACATCAGCTTCTCCGGCAACGCGCGGGAAGCCCTGGAGTTCTACAAGGACATCTTCGGGGGCGACCTGAGGATGAACACGTTCGGCGAGTTCGGGGGGCAGGCCGGTCCCGCCGACAAGGACAAGATCATGCACGGCATGCTCACCACCGACGGCGGACTCGCCCTGATGGCCGCCGACACCCCGCCTGGGATGGAGTACAAGCCGGGCACCAACATGTCGGTGAGCCTGAGCGGCGAGGACGCCGGCGAGTTGCGCGGTTACTGGCAGAAGCTGTCCGAGGGCGGCAACGTGTCTATGCCGATGGAGAAGCAGATGTGGGGCGACGAGTTCGGCATGTGCACCGACCGGTTCGGCGTGACCTGGATGGTCAACATCAACCAGCCCCAGGGCTGAGCCGCTCCGCGCCAGCCGGGTCAGCCCGAAGCTGACGCGCTCCCCGGTTAGTACGAGCTAACGAGCGTGCCCCGGGGTGCCAGCCAGCGCGTGGACTGCTCGGTGATCTCCGCGATGGCGTCATAGTCGGCGTCGTAGTGCAGGACGGTCGCGCCGTGGCGTTGGCCGACGGCAGCGATGATCAGGTCCGGGATCTTGACGGTACGGTGCCGCGACGAGTCCACCAACGCGCGTTGGGTGGCGAGCACCGTGTCCCAGACGTCGTCCGGTGTGGTGAGCCAGTGCAACGCCCGGCGTTCGGCCGCCATGTCGTCGGCGTCCCCGGGGCCGCGTGCCGAGACCATCAGCTCGGCGTCAACGATCGCGCACGTGGCGACGATCCCCCTGGTGAGCACCGGCTGGAGCGCGTCCCGAGCGTCGGCGTGCCTGGCCCAGTGCCAGACGGATGTGTCGGCGAGAAGCAGCCCCGAGGTCACCGCTCGCGCCGCCACGCCCGGTCGCGGGTCACCTGTTCTTCGGCCCAGTACGCCGGATCGTCAGCGAACCGGTCCAGCATCCGGGCACGTACGTCACGTAGGCCAACCTCACGGAGCGCCGCGTTGATGGTGTCCTTCTTGGTGGCGGTGCCAAGCGCACGCGAGGCCGCCTCGAGCGCTTCCTCATCCACATCGACCAGCGTCCTGCCCATATCTCCACCCCCACCCTTGAGATATCTGAAGTGTATATCAGAGCTGGATATAAGGGCGCAGCGTTACAGGCCTTCCGCCACAGCGGAGCCGATCTTCAGCCAGGCGTCCCGCGTTGCCTGGGTGAGCAGGCTGTACCGGATCGGTTCGCCAGAGTCGATCAGCCCCTCGTACGGCGCCAGCAACACCGCGCGGGTACGTGCCGAGAAGTGCCGTTGAATCGCGGGCAGGTCGATGTCCTTGCGGCTCGGCGGCATCGACACCACGCTGACGGCGCGGCGTACCAGCTGGTGCCGCCCGGTCTGTTCGAGATGGTCGAGCATCCGGGCCGCGGTTTCCGCGGAGTCGTTGCGCGCCGACATCGTGATCACGAGCTGGTCGGTCGCATCGATCGCGGCCTGCCAGTTCTGGGCGCGTACGTTGTTGCCGGTGTCCACAATGATCAACTTGTAGAACCGGCTCACCACCTCGCGGATGTCCCGGAACGCGTTCGCGGTCAGCATCTCACCCGCGGTGGCCGACTCGTCGCTGGCGAGTACGTCGAACATCGCCTCGCCCTGGGACCGTACGTACTGCGACAGGTCACCGACCCGGCCGGTCGGTCCCCGGAAGTGGTCGAGATCGCGCAGCATGTCGCGGACCGTACGGTTGTGGAAGTCCTGCTGGGCGCGCATCCCGAGGGTGCCCTGGGTTTCGTTGTTGTCCCAGGCCAGCACGTACCCACCGCGCTTCTGGCCGAACGTCATCGCGACCATCAGCACCGCGACCGTCTTGCCGGCCCCGCCCTTCGGGTTGACCACGGTCACCTGCCGCAGCCCACCGAAGTTGCGGCGCACCGTCTCGATGGACGAGATGTACTCGTGCTCCTTGCGGCCGGGGGTCATCCGTACCAGGCCGAGGGTCGACTTGCGGATCGCCGCACGTACACCCATCTGGGCTACCGGCTCTGGAGGACGCACCGCGCGACGCTGCGCGAACTCATCCGCGGTCGGGGCGTGCCCGGCATCTGGGTGGTGCGGCGGTACGGCGCTGAACTCCGTCGTGTGCATCGCCGGGTCATGTCCGCCGGGGAACCCTGGCGGCGGCCCGGGGACCGCCGCGCCCGGTACGGGCTGCCCCGGTACGGACTGCCCCGGTACGGGCTGCCCAGGCACCGGCTGGCCTTGCATCGGCTGGCCATGCATCGGCTGGCCTTGCATCGGCTGCCCCGGGGCGGGTGGCCCCGAGTGCGGCTGCTCCCCACCCGGGAACGAGTCGGCACCCGGGAACGATTCCCCACCCGGAAACGGCTCAGCGAACGGATCGGGTTCGGTGTCTTCGGCGCCCGAAGGCCCGGCCGGTTGTGGTGCCGGGGGCTCCTGGATCGGCCAACTGGGTGGTGGCGTACCCGCGACCGGACCGGACGGCGGCGCCTGATGCGGCTGGGGTCCCTGAGAACCCTGGTGCGCCTGCGGCCCTTGGGGCGGCGGAGGTGGCCCAGGATGCGGCATACCGTATGGCGGCGGGGATCCCGGCGCCTGGCCCTGTGGCTGGTGTTGCGGATGCGGAGGCTGCTGGCCGGCCGGGAACGGCGGCTGACCAGACAACGGTGGCTGACCAGGAAGCGGCGGTGGCGGCATTCCGCCCGGCGCCCACATCGGGGCGGTTTGCGGAGACTGGTGGCCCTGCGGCGGGGCGAAGTTCGGCGGCTCGAACCCGGTGCGCGGGGGCTCGAAACCCGGCGGCGGTGCGGCAGCGGCCGGTGGGGGCGGGCCCGCGGCCGGTAGCGGTGGCGGAGCGGCAGCGGCTGGTGGGGGCGGCGGACTCGCGATCGGCAGGAACGGAGAATCGATCACGCTGGTGTCGGTCTCGTCACCCGCCGGCCCACTGCCGCCACCAGAGACGGGGCCGGCACCGGAGACAGGGCTGGTGCCCGTACCGGCGCCTGAGGACGGTGGCTTGCCCCAGGGAGAGTCGGCACCAGTGGTGTGTACAGCCTCGACCGGCGGCCACAGTGGCTCCTCGTCAACCTGTCCGGATGTCGCAGAACCGGCCGCACCACCATTCGGCACAGCACCGTTCGGCACAGCACCGTTCGGCACAGCACCCGGTGCGGCGCCATTCGGCACAGCACCGTTGGGTGCGGCACCGTTGGGTGCGGCACTGTTGGGTGCGGCGCCTGAACCGGTGGGGCCGTGGGGAGCGGCTGGCCCGTCCGGAGCCGCGTCTGGCACGGCGGACCCGTCCGTGGCGGACCCGTCCATGGCGGAGTTCGTGGCGGCGCTGGCATCGACAGGTGGATCGCCCGCAGCGGCGCCCGATGCGTCAGATGCGTCAGGTGCGTCAGGATCCGCGTCCGACGAATCCGCAGCGTCGGCGCCGAACCACTTGACGCCCGACGACGCAGCCGGATCGGCATCGTCTGGTACGCCGTTTCCGGAAGCGGCCTCCGCGGTTGCTTCGTCGTCTCCGCCATCGTGCGGCGGTACGTGACGACCGTCCGGCTCCGGTTCCGCGTGCTCCCCCGAATGCGGGTCGGTGCGGGACTGCTTCACGCGTACCCCCTGAATGACACAGCTGCCTGTGTTCGTTCGCGACGCGCCCGATTCTGCCTCGTCCACAGGCGATCGGTTAGCCCGTTAATCCGGTGTTAAGCCCTCAGAGGCGAGTACACCGACCAGGCCCCGCGTTCGATCCACCAGCTTCGCTTCCGACCGAGCGTACCTGTGACTCCGTCGTCCAGGAACGGCACATCATCACGTGGGGTGATCGACACAGCACGCCCGCGTGATCGGCGTACCTCGACTCGAATCTTGCGCCGGAACAGTCCGCGCCGCACCACCGGCACCGCGACGCCCACCTCGATCAGCCCGTCGTCAGGTGACGCATCGGCGACCAGGGGAAGCCCGTCGATGGTGGCGTAACCCGGTGTGTTCGCGATCGCGCAGGCGACCAGCGGTTCGGATCCGTCGGTGAGGATCGCGTCATCCACTTCGACCTGTCCGTACCACGCGGTCGCCTGGCCATGCTGGTCCGCGCCGCCCACCAGGGAACCATTCAGGGTTACCGATCCGTTATCGGTACGGAACAGGTCCAGCCGCCGAACCGACCCTCCGAGCGCCGTTCGCGCGACGTCCTCAGGGGACCGGGGAAGACCCAGTCTGGCCACCAGGTCGGGGGGCGTACGGGAGTCCAACGGCAGTACGCCCACCGTCGGCAGGTCGTACACGGTCCGGTCGGCGGGGAGATCATCGGGACGCTTACTGGGCGGCGGTGCGTACCGGCGGACCATCCGGCGAAGTACGGCGCGCACCTCGCCGTCGGTGGCCGCGGCGATGACCAGCCGGCGCCCGTCCCCCACCTCGGCGAAGCTGGAGTCGATCTCGTCGTCCGACCCGGCCGCCACGGTGCTCACCTCGGCACCCTCGGCGCGCAACGTGTCGCGGCAGGCGAGAACAGGCACCCGGTCCCCGGAACACCCCTCCGAGGAGACCAGGCTGAGCAGTGTGATGTGCACGATGGGACGACCTCACTTCACCGAGAGGTTTATTCGGTCGAACGGTAGCCGGGAGCTAGCCTGTAACCCGCCACCGGCCCCTGACCAGGGGGTCGGGGCTCCCGGGGCCCAGTGCGGCCCCCATCAGGAGGCGAAGTTCTTACATGCCAGCGATCGCGCTCGTCGGCGCCCAGTGGGGCGACGAGGGCAAAGGCAAAGTGACTGATCTGCTCGGCGAGCGGGTCGACCACGTGGTGCGCTTCTCCGGCGGCAACAACGCCGGCCACACCGTGATCACCCCGGACGGCCAGAAGTACGCACTGCACCTGATGCCGTCCGGGGCGCTGTCTCCGAACGCGGCGATTGTGATCGGCAACGGCGTCGTGGTCGACCCGAAGGTCCTGCTCGACGAGATCGACGGGCTGACCGAACGCGGTGTGGACGTGTCCCGCCTGGTGGTCTCGGCGGACGCCCACCTGATCATGCCGTACCACCGGGCGATGGACCGGGTGGTCGAGCGCTTCCTGGGCAACGCGCGGATCGGCACCACGGGACGCGGCATCGGCCCCGCGTACGGTGACAAGGTCGCCCGGATGGGGATCCGGATGCAGGATCTGCTCGACCCCGGCATCCTGCGCCAGAAACTTGAGCTGGCGCTGCGGGAACGCAACCAGATGCTGTTCAAGGTCTACAACCGCAAGGCGCTCGACGTGGACGAGATCGTCTCCGAGTATCTGGAGTACGCGGAGCGGCTGCGCCCGTACATCGCCGAGACCCGTACGGTGCTCTGGGACGCCCTCGATCGCGGCGAGACCGTACTGCTGGAGGGTGCCCAGGCGACGATGCTGGACATGGATCACGGCACGTACCCGTTCGTGACCTCGTCCAACCCGACCGTCGGCGGCGCCTGCGTCGGCACCGGGATCCCGCCCACCAAGATCACCCAGGTGATCGGGGTGACCAAGGCGTACACCACCCGGGTCGGCTCGGGACCGTTCCCCACCGAGCTGCTCGACGAGAACGGCGCGTTCCTCCGCAAGGCCGGCCAGGAGTACGGCACCACCACCGGCCGGGAACGCCGCTGCGGCTGGTTCGACGCCGTACTGGCCCGGTACGCGGTACGCCTCAACGGCATCACCGACCTGGTGGTGACCAAACTCGACGTGCTGTCCGGGCTCAAGCGGGTGCCGATCTGCGTCGGGTACGACGTCGACGGCGAGCAGTACGCCGACATGCCGATGACGCAGACCGCGTTCCACCACGCACGGCCCGTGTACGAGTGGCTGGACGGCTGGTGGGAGGACATCGCCGCGGCCCGTACGTTCGACGAGTTGCCGAAGAGCGCGCAGACGTACGTGGAGCGGGTCGAGGAGCTGTGCGGCACCAGAGTCAGCGTGATCGGGGTCGGCCCCGGCCGCGAGGAGAACGTCGTACGCCACCCACTCCTGCCGTAGCGAGGTCTGTGCCATGCGGGTTGACCTGGTCACGATCGTCGTCGAGGAGTACGACCCGGCGATCGCGTTCTTCACCCAGGTGCTGGGTTTCGAGCTGGCCGAGGATTCACCGTCGCTGACCAACGACGGCCGGCCGAAACGCTGGGTGGTCGTGCGGCCGCCAGGGGCGGAGACTGGCATCCTGCTCGCCCGAGCCGACGGGACCGCCCAGCGGGAAGCGGTCGGCAACCAGGTCGCCGGCCGTGTCGGGTTCTTCCTCCGGGTTGACGATTTCGACGCCGCGTACGACCGGATGACCGGCGCCGGCGTCCGGTTCCTGACCGAGCCGCGCACCGAGCCGTACGGCCGGGTCGCGGTGTTCCTCGACATCGCCGGCAACAAGTGGGATCTACTCGGACCGGCCTGAATCGACCCTCGAGGCGCTCAGGTGGTTTGACACGTTTTAGCCGGAATGTTCTCGACCCACACCCGAGTGCAGCGGCCACCGAAGGCCTCCTTGCCCGCCAGCGGGGTTGGATTGCGGCTCCGTGCGAGGCGAATACCCGAGACGAGGCCGGGTACGGGCACATGAGCGGGGGTCAGCACTCGGGAGGAGATATGAACATTGGACGTCTTATCGCCCGGACACTGATCGGTGCGCTGTTCGTCGGCCACGGCACCCAGAAACTGATGGGCTGGTTCGGCGGCCCCGGGCTGGAGGGCACCGCGGGCATGATGCGGTCGCTGGAGATGCACCCACCGCGCCGTAACGCGCTCGCCGCCGGGGTGACCGAGACCGCGGGCGGCGCGCTGCTGACGCTGGGGCTGGCGACGCCGCTGGCCAGTGCCGGGCTGATCGGCACCATGATCACCGCGGTCCGGAAGGTGCACTGGAGCAAAGGCCCCTGGGTCGCCGGGGGCGGCTACGAGTACAACCTCGTCCTGATCGCGGCACTACTCGCCCTTGCGGAGCAGAAGCCGGGCGACATCTCCCTGGACAGCGCGCTCGGTCTGGACTGGACGGGCTTCAGGTGGCCGCTCGCCGCCCTCGGCGCCGGGGCTGCCGCATCCACAGCCACCGTCTGGCTCGGTGGCCGCGCCGCCGCCGAGCGGGACGAGCGGGACGAGCGGGACGAGCCAACCACCGTGGAGGAGCGCGGAGGCTCACACCGAACCAGCACCGGGCCGGAGTGACGGGCCGGAATCCGGCCACCAGCAGCAGGATTCCGACCGGAATACAACGCCCGCAGTCCCAGGCTCACAGGGCGCCCGGGTGGTCGGAGTCGTCGTACGGCGTCATACCGGCGGCTAACACGGCGGAGTGGACGCCCGGGCCTACCCCGGTCAGCAGGATCTCGTACATCAGCGTCGCGGGCTCGTACCGAGGGGAGATCGTGAGCGCACGCTGGGTCGCCACCCGCGCCAGCGCACCTTGTCCGTTGCGCCAGGCGGCGTACCCCAGCAGCGTCGCCACGGGCGCCGACAGGTCGGGCTGCACCCGCCGGAGCAGGTCGCTCCACATCGCCACCTGGCGGTATCCGGCATCGTTGATCACGCGCCGCCATGCCACGTCGGTGTACGCCTCCAGCAACAGCAGGACCGACAGTGTGGCCACCTCGTGGTGGTCGAGGCGACCACCGGTGGGGTAGCGGCGTACCGCGGAGTCGAGCAGTTGGGTGCCCTGGCGTATCAGACGGCGTCGTGCCGCGGCGAGGTCAGAGGCCTCGAATTCGAGATGCAGGGTGGCCTCGGCGCGAGCGGTGGCCAGTGCGATCGCACGGCGTTCGGCGCCGCCGACCGGTGCGATCAGGCTCTCGACGGCGGCACGGTCGGGAAGCGCGACCCGCCCGGCGAGCGTCGCGGCGGCAGCCACTTCGCTGCTGGACACCTCGAACGGCATCCCGTCGGGCGGACAACACTCCGGTACGTCGCACAGCAACGACCGGTACCGGTCACCCGTGATCCACAGCGCATCGTGGAGCACCATGCCGGCGCGTGCCATCACGACCCGGCACCGGGCCATCAACGGCTCCGCATCGCCCGGCTGGCCGTACCCGATGAGCACCGCCTCGTGGACGGTCTGCCGTTCCAGTAGGGACACGGCGTACCCGGCGGTGGTGGAAACGGTGCCGCCACCGTGCCCGGGCAGGTCGATCCGGGCGGCGAAGACCACGGCGCGGCCGGCGAAACCGATCACCACGAGACTGTCCGCGGGATGGAACCCGATCAGGTACGGCACCGCCGCGATCAGGTCGGTCAAGGTACGAAGCCGCAGCCGCAGCGGCTCCGGGGGCGGTGTCGGCTCCGGAGGTGGTGCCGGCGTGGTGGCCGGTTCGTGCGGTTCCGGCGGTACGGGACGCGGATCGGGAGGTACGGACATGACCACGAGCCTGGGCAACCGGACGGTGATCAGGCCAGGGCGAATGTCGTACCTGTGGATAACGTGCTATTCGTCCACAGACTTGTCCACAGGCCCGTCCATAGCGAACCGCCGGCGTCCACGAACCTGGAAGTGCTGACTAATAGCTGAAACGCAGACCGTGCAGGTCCACACCGTCCCGCCAGTCGTGATTCCGGTTGGACACGTCGAGACTCAACGTTACCGACGACAACACCGTGTACCCGACGCTGTGCAGACACCGGATCGCGTCCAGATTGCGGCTGACCGGGGAGATGGTCAGGCGGCTGAGCCGGCGGCGCTGCGCCTCCGCCGCCACCTTGCCCAACAACGCGCGCCCGATCCCGTGATGCCGATGCGCCTCGTGAACCACCACCGGCTCCACCACGCCTTCGGCCACCTGGTCCGAGAGCACCAGCCCCACGAACCCGACCACACCGTCCTCGGCATGCTCGGCGACCCACATCCCTGACAGGTCAAGCCGGGTCAGGTACTCCTCGAACGCCGCGCCCGGATCCTCACCGCCGATCGTGGGGTCGGAATACAGCCGTCGATGCTCTTCCGTGAACTGCGCCCACAACCCCCTGCAGGCCAGGTGATCGGTGGGACGGTAGGAACGGATCGTCACGGCAACCTCAGTGTCCGGCACATTGCTCATGGTTCGGCTCTCCGCTCGCTCCGCTCCTCGCTCGCTGCGCTCCCTGCGATGCTCACTCGCGGTCGCCTCACGTCGCCCATGGGTCATGCATACCGCATTCCGGGCGAAGGGGCCTCTTGTTGCTACCGTCCGTTCGTGGACCTGGCGTACCTGCGCACACATCCGGAGCAGTTGTCGACGTTCCTCACACACCAACGGATCCGCACCACGCCGGTCTCCGGCGGCTCGATCTGCCAGGCCGAACGCCTCACCCTCGACGACGGCGCCGACCTGTTCGCCAAGAGCATCGCCGACCCGCCGGACGGCTTCTTCGCCGCCGAGGCCGCCGGGCTGCGGTGGCTGCACGACGGCTGCCCGGACCTCGTGCCGGAGGTGATCGCCGAGGCCGGCGACATGCTGGTGCTGCCGTGGCTGCCGGCGACCGGGCCCACACCGGAATCGGCCCACCGGCTCGGCCGGGACCTCGCGCGACTCCATGCCTCGGGCGCGAACACGTACGGTGCGCCGTGGCGCGGCTACATCGGCACGCTGCCACTGGACAACACCCCGTCCGAGGGCCCGTGGTGGCGGTGGTTCGCGCAACGCCGGCTGCTGCCGTACCTCCGGCTCTCGGTCGACAACGGCGCGTTGGACAGCGACGCGGCCGCGGCGGTGCAGCGGGTGGTCGACCGGATCGACGTACTCGCCGGACCGGAGGAGCCGCCCGCCCGGCTGCACGGCGACCTGTGGCCCGGCAACGTGCTGTGGAGCACCGGCCGTGCCTGGCTGGTGGATCCCGCCGCGCACGGCGGTCACCGGGAGACCGACCTGGCGCTGCTGGGGTTGTTCGGCGGCGCGCCGTACCTCGAAAAGATCCTTTCCGGGTACGAGGAGCAGGCGCCGCTCGCCGACGGTTGGCGGGACCGGGTGCCGCTGCACCAGCTTCACCTGCTCCTGGTGCACACCGCGTTGTTCGGCGGTGGGTACCGGTCGGCCGTGGTGAACGCCACCGCACAGTTGTAGACCCGCGAAAGCGGATATCCGCGGCAACACCAGATACCGTCGAGGGATGACCGGCGAACGGCCCGACGTGCCAGCACTGCTGGACCAGCACGGTCGCGTGGCCACCGACCTCCGGGTTTCCCTGACCGACCGGTGCAACCTGCGGTGTACGTACTGCATGCCTCCGGAAGGGCTGCCCTGGCTGCCGTCAGCGGACATCCTCACCGACGACGAGATCGTGCGTCTGGTACGCGTCGCGGTCCAACGGCTCAACGTCGACGAAGTGCGGTTCACCGGTGGGGAGCCGCTGCTGCGTCCCGGGCTGGTCAAGATCATCACGGCGTCGGCCGCGCTCACACCACGCCCCAAGCTCGGCCTGACCACCAACGCGATCGGGCTGGCCCGACTCGCGGAGCCGCTGGCCGAGGCGGGCCTGAATCGGGTCAACATCTCGATCGACACGCTGGACGAGGTGGAGTTCCAGCGGCTGTCGTACCGGCGGCGGCTCCCGGACACCCTGGCCGGTATCGAGGCCGCGGCGAGCGCCGGACTCACCCCCGTGAAGCTGAACGCCGTACTGATCCGGGGGGTCAACGACTCCGATCCGGCCCGCCTGCTCGAATGGGCCGCCGCGCACGGGTACGAGCTGCGCTTCATCGAGCAGATGCCGCTGGACGCCCAGCACGGGTGGGACCGGGAACAGATGGTCACCGCTGACGAGATCTTCGACAAGCTTTCCGAGCGGTTCCAGCTCACCCCCGACCCGGCGCACCGGGGCAGCGCCCCGGCGGAGACCTGGCTGGTGGACGGCGGGCCGGTGAAGGTTGGCATCATAGGCTCGGTGACCCGGCCGTTCTGTGGCGCCTGCGACCGTACGAGACTGACCGCCGACGGGCAGGTGCGGTCGTGCCTGTTCAGTCGGGACGAATCCGATCTCCGGGGCGCGATGCGCGCGGGTGCCTCCGACGAGGAGCTGGCGGGCATGTGGCGTACCGCGATGTGGGGCAAGCTGCCCGGGCACGCCATCAACGACCCGTCGTTCCTGCAACCCGCCCGTCCGATGTCCGCGATCGGAGGGTAGGGATGCTGCTGGTCCGCTACTTCGCCGGGGCTCGCGCGGCGGCGGGACGTACCGAGGAGAAGGTCACCGCCGGCACGCTCGACGATCTGGTCGGCATGTTGGTGTCGGCCCACGGCGACGGCCTGGCCCGGGTGCTGGGCGCGGCATCGTTCCTGGTGGACGGGGTGGCGTGGCGGGACCGTACGGCGGCCCTGCCGGCGGACGCGACGGTGGACGTACTGCCCCCGTTCGCAGGCGGCTGACCCACGGGCGTTCCGTGCTCGCGCGACCTGCGAGCCCTGTACAATTTCTTGTACAACGGAGGCGCCCCTGTGAAGACCATGACCTATTCGGAGTCCCGGGCGAACTACGCCGCGACTCTCGATTCCGTGATCAACGACCGCGAGGAAGTGGTCATCACCCGCGCTGGACACGAGCCGGTGGTGATCGTGTCGCTCGCCGACTACGAGTCCCTGAAGGAGACCGCCTACCTACTGCGGAGCCCCGAGAACGCCCGGCGGCTCGTTTCAGCGATCGAACGGCTGGAGGCCGGTGAGGGCACCCCACGGGATCTCGTGGAGTGAAGCTCATCTGGGATGAGAGTGCGTGGGACGACTACCTCTGGTGGCAGCGCCAGGATCGCCGGACGCTCAAGCGCATCAACGACCTGATCAAAGACATACAGCGCAACGGCAACGAAGGGATCGGAAAGCCCGAGCCCCTCAAACACGGCTTCCAGGGGTACTGGTCACGACGGATCACCGACGAGCACCGATTGGTGCATAAGCTCGCTGACGAGCAGATCCGTATCGCTGCCTGCCGGTATCGCTACTCGCGATAGCCACCGCTCCGCTGCCCGCTGCCGGCTCATGATCGTGGCGCCCCCCATCCCCCTATAGGGGCTTGGCGAACGCCTTCACGCCCCCGGGGTGCGCTGCCGGTACGCGCGCATCTTGGCGCGGCTGCCGCAGATCGACATGGTGCACGGACGACGTCCTGGACCAGTACGGGGCGACCATCACCGAACGCCACATCCGGCGTGAGTGGGGTCTCGCCGCCGCGCTCACCGAAACCGGGCTCTCCGCCCACGTCAAGCGGGAGGCCGGCGAGATCGCCGACGAAGCCGGACGGGTCAAGGGCGCGTACGAGGACCTGCTGGGCGCCATCGCGCACGCGTTCGACGAACGGCGGGTACGTGAGTTCGACGTCCTGCAGAAGTTCAACTTCCTGCTCGGTGCCGCGCTGGGCGCGGTCGGTCTGGTGGCGGTGCTCGACGCCACGGTCCAGATGGAGCCGCCCGACGGCGGCCCGTTGACCATCTTCGGCGGCAACGGCTGGTGGGGCGAAGTGTCGGTGGTGGCGAGCTGGGTGCTCGGGGTCCTGCTGGTCACTGTGGGCACCTGGGTGCTCTCGCGTACCACCCTGATCGGCAGGCTCGGGTCGCCGCGGTTCCGGGCGATCTACGATGGCCGCGCGATCCGCCGCCGGATCCGTCACAACCTGCCGTGGGCGGACCCGCCGTGGGGGGTGTGGCAGGTGCTGCGGAACATCTCGACAGACAGCCTGGAACGGTTGGCGAAGCGGGTCGACGCCACCACCGAGGAGCCCCCGCGTCCGATCGCGTTCGCGCTGGCCACCAGCCGGCGACCGGCGGCCAGCTGGGCCGAGATCGATGATCAGCTCGCCGACCAGTACGCCGCGATCTGGGACGAGATCGCCCGGCTGCCGCGACCCCGCCGCGACCACCGCGCCGGCCGGGACATCAAGGCGCTGTCCGCGCTGATCGAACAGTGGGGGATGCACGCGCTGCTGGTCACCGAGCGGCCCCGGAGGATGTACCGGTATCCACTTCCGGTCCTGACCTGCCTGTTCCGGGCGACGGAACGGGTGGGCGGTCGTTCCTGGGGGCGACGCACCTCTCGCGTACCAACATCGTCGCGTACGAGGATTTCACCCGCTCCCTCGCCCGGGTCGGGTTCACTGCCGTCAACCACTTCGTGCCAGCGGGTCCGGATGGCCGGTGCCACCGCGTACGCGGGGTCCGCCGCCATCGGCTTCGGGTCGATCGCCAGCCACTGCCCGTCCCGGCCGTACAGCACGTTGGCGTAGTGCAGGTCGGTGTTCACCAGCCGGCTGTCCAGATCGGGTGAGGACGTCAGATCGCGTAGCAGCCCTCGGGCCTGGTCGAGGAACCGGGGCGGCAGCGGAGGCTCGTGCCGGGGCGGCAGCGTCGGCGTGCCACCCTCCAGCCACTCGACGAACTTCTCGGCGAAATCGCTCAACGTGTCGAGCTGCGGCAACGCCGGTACGTCGAGCGCCCCCAGCAACTCCCCGATCCTGGCGCAGGCGTCGTCGATCGGCTCGGACAGCAGGGTACGGCGCCAGTCAAGCCGTTCCAGCAGCATCGCCCAGCGGGACGGGTCGGCGGCGAGCAGTCGTACCGCATGGTGGCCGTCCCAGGCCCGTAACGCGAGGTGTTCGTGCCTGGCCTCCGGGTGCGGCCAGGAGATCTTCAGGATGGCCGGCTCGGCCTCGCGGCGGACCGGCAGCACCAGCGAGGCGTAACCGTACATCGGGTCGCCGTCGATGGTCAGTTGCCATTGCTGGAGACATTCGTCGACCAGCCGGGGAAGGCCACGCGCCCAGTCGACCCCACGGATCCCCGCCTCAGCGCCGTACTCGCTGACCATGTCGATGAACCCGACGGGCACCAGCGACTCGGCCATGGCGCCAGCCTATGTGCTGCGGTAGCCCTGCCCGGTGGGCGGCTGCTGGCCGTACCCCTGGCCGTATCCCTGCTGGCTGAAGCCCACCTGGGGGGCGGCGCGTACCTGCACCTGCTCCACCTGGAAGAAGTGCGCGGCACGGAACCCGAACACGCTGGCGACGATGTTCGACGGGAACGCCTCGATCCGGGTGTTGTACTCCCGCACGTTGCCGTTGTAGAAGCGCCGGCCGGCCGCGATCCGGTCCTCGGTCTCGGCGAGCTGCCGCTGCAGATCCAGGAAGTTCCGGTTCGTCCGCAGCTGCGGGTAAGCCTCCACCCGTCCGAAGAATCCGCCGAGCGCCCCGGCAAGGTACTGCTCGACCTGGCTCTGCGCCCCCGCGTGCGCGTGCGAGGCACGTACCGCCATCGCCTGGGTTCGCGCCTTGACCAGCTGCTGTAGGACCTGCTGCTCGAACGCCGCCGCCCCGCGTACCGTGTCCACCAGGTTCGGGATCAGGTCATGCCGCCGCTGCAGCTCCACGTCCACCTGACGCCACGCGGTGTGTACGCCGTTGCGCTGCCGTACGAACCGGTTGTAGCTCACCAGCGGCGCCACCAGCAGCACGATCAGCAGCGGCAGGAGGCAGCAGAACAGCGCGAGGATCTCCACGGCCCGCAGGGTATCGAAGCGGCGCGACGCAAACCGCGGGCCCGAGTGACCGGCCGGTGTCGTGGCCGGCGGCGGCTCACCCGACGCTGGCCAGCGGGGAGCGGCTGCGGCGCTACCTCCAGACGAACGCCGGCACCCGTTCCACGATGTCGACCAGGTAGTCCGCCATCCAGATCACGTAGCGCGGATCGAGCCCGGTCCGCGACCAGCACAGCAGGGCGTTGCTCTCGAACCGGAACGGCGTACTCCGGGCCCGCTGATCGGCCAGCAGCCACTCCATCATCCGCGGATCCAGTACGGCGTAGGCGAACCTGTCGTCCCCCGCGGAGATCCGGAATACCCGGTTGAACTCCTCGCTCTCCAACTGCAGATCCCGTACCCCCACCAGCTCCAACAGCTTGTGACCGGTGTGCTCATGACCGACCTGCAGGTACGGCCGCGGCGCCGGGGTGGCCAGCGTGACCACCGTGTACCGGTACGTCGTGCTGCTGTCCTGACCGTTGCTCACGGTGAACTGGTATTCGAAGGCCAGCACCTGGTGACCGCGGTGGTTGCCGTACAGCACGTGATTGGCCTGACGACCTGATCCCCTGCCGAACGGCTCGCCCGTGAACCGCTTCACCAACGTCGGATCCGCCTGCAGGTACGTCCAGCCGTGTGCCCGTGCCCAGCCGAACAGTGCCGCGACCCGCTTCCGGTACACCTCACGTTGGTGGCGTACCACCATCACGACGAGGAAGACGATCAGCCCGATACCTGCGGCGATGAAGCCGAAACACACCAGAGAGCCCGCCACCGCTTCCATGCGGAGCAACGTATCGAAGGGCGTCGAGCCCGACGTGACGGTGAGGCCCGGCGCCCCCCGTGAGCACCGGGCCTGTCACTCATCGCGCGGCGGCGAACGCCCGTGGTTGACGCGGCTCCGGATCCGGGGGCGGCGGGGCCTGGTGCTTCGGCTTACGGCGGAACCGCTGCTTGGTACGTTCGACCACCGTGTAGAGCGCGGGCACCAGCAGCAGCGTCAGCGGGGTGGACGACACCAGGCCGCCGATCACCACGATCGCCAGCGACTGCGAGATGAACCCACCTGATCCGGTCATTCCGATCGCCATCGGGACCAGTGCGCAGATCGTCGCGATGGCTGTCATCAGGATCGGACGGAGTCTCCGCCGGCCGCCCTCGATCACCGCGTCACGGATCTCCATACCCTGTGCACGGTACTGGTTGATCAGGTCGATCAAGACGATCGCGTTCGTCACCACGATGCCGATCAGCATCAACAGGCCGATCATCGCCGGGACCCCGAGCGCGGTGTCGGTGACCAGCAGCAGGCCGATCGCGCCAGTCGCCGCGAACGGAATCGACACCAGCAGGATCAGTGGTTGAGCGAAGCTGCGGAACGTCGCCACCATGATCATGAAGACCAGCGCGATCGCGATCAGCATCGCCAGCCCGAGATCCCCGAACGCCTCCTGCTGGTCGGCGCTCGCGCCACCGATGGTGTACGACGCGCCTTCCGGCAGGTCCAGGTCCTTCAGCTGCTCGGTGATCTCCGTGGTGACCGCGCCAAGGTCGTTGACGTCGGCCGCGGCGGAGACCGTCGCGCTGCGTTCCCCGTCGATCCGGGTGAGCTGTTCCGGGCCGTCGACCTCCTTGACGGTCGCCACGCTGGAAAGCGGCACCTGGCGACCCGTTGCCGTCGGGATCTTCAGGTCCTTGATCTCTCCGACACTGGCCGGCTCGTCTCCGCTGGAGAGCACGATGTCGCTGGTACGGCCCTCAATGGCGATCTCGCCGAGTGGCGTACCCCGGAACGCCGCTGACACCGCCTGGCTGATCTGCGCCTCGGTGAGGCCCACAGCGGCGGCCTTCTTCCGGTTGACGTCGACCTCGATACGCGGGGTCGCCTCCTCCACGGTGGACGAGACATCCCGGAGGCCGCCGACGTCCGCCATCGCGGCCTCCACCCGCGCGGACGCCTTCGCCAGGGTCTCGGTGTCGGGGGCCTGCACGATCACCTCGACCGCGTTGCCACCGAACTCCTGGCGCCCGCTCTGCTGACCCACGGTCAGGTCCCCGGGGATGGACAACTCCCCGAGCTCTTTCCGTAGCCGCTTCTCGACCTTGGGGGTTTCGGTGCCCTCCTCGACAGTCACCGTGACGCTGGCGCGGTTCCCGCTGCCGCCGAGCCCGCCGAACATCGGGTTACCGGAGCCGACGTTCACCTGGTACGACTCGACACCGTCGGTCGCGCCGAGCACGAACTCGATGTCACGCGCGGCCTCGTCCGTGGTCGCCAGGTCGGTGCCGATCGGCATGGTCAGGTTGACCTGTGTGGTGTCCTGCCCGGACGAGTCGATGAAGTTGGTTTTCAGGCTCGGGATCAGCGCGAACGTACCAACCATCACGGCGATCCCGATCACGATGGTCAGCACCTTGAAGCGGGTGGCGAACCGCAGCACCGGTACGTACAGCCGCTGTAGCGGGCTGCGCAGTTCCCGCTTCTCGGCCCGCGCCCGGATCGCCGCCCGCTGCGCCGCGTCGCCCTTGGGGGCCTTCAGGAACCAGTACGCCAGCACCGGGATCACCGTCAGCGACACCAGCAGCGAGGCGAGCAGCGCCACGGTGACGGTGATGCCGAACGAGGAGAACATCTCCCCGACGATCCCGGAGACCAGCGCGATCGGCAGGAACACCGCCACGGTGGTCAACGTCGACGAGGTCACCGCCCCGGCGACCTCCCGTACGCCGTTCAGCACCGCCTCGCGCCGTTCCTCCCCGTACCCGAGATGTCGTTTGATGTTCTCCAGTACGACGATCGAGTCGTCCACCACCCGGCCGACCGAGATGGTCAGGGCGCCGAGCGTGAGCAGGTTCAGCGAGTAGTCGCCCAGCCAGAGCGCGATCAGCGCGACCACCACCGACAGTGGGATCGACACCGCGGTGACCAGGGTGGAACGCAGCGACAGCAGGAACACCATGATCACGAGAATCGCGAACCCGAGGCCGAGCAGACCCTCGGTGGTGAGGTCCTCGACGGACCGTTCCACGTACGGCGCCTGGTCGAAGATCACGGTGATCTCGCTGCCCGAGCCGAGCGCGGCTTCGAGGTCGGGGAGCTTGTCGCGTACCGCGTGGGAGATCGCCACCGCGTTGCCGTCGCCGGTCATCGTGACCGACAGACCCAGGCTGGGCTCACCGTTGGTACGGGTGATCGAGGTGGCCTTTTCGGGTTCCAGCTTGACGGTCGCCACCGAGCCCAGGCGTACCGGCTCGTCACGGGCGCCGGCGGCACCCCCCTGTGCGCCGCCGGCACCCCGGCCCGCTGTCTCCGGGCCCTCTGCGCCCGGGCCCCCCGCACCCGGGGTCAGGTAGAGATCCTCCAGGTCCTCCAGGGACGTCAACTGATCGCCGACCTCCACCGAGAGGGTCTTCTCGTCCCGGGTGAGGCTGCCGGCCGGTACGGAGATCCCGTTGGCCTGCAACGCGGCCGGGATCGCCTCGGGCGTCAGACCTGCCTTGGCGAGTTTCCTGCGGTCCGGGGTGATGATGACCTGCTCATCGCGGGCGCCGGTGACGGCGACGTCGCGTACGTCGGTGATGCCGGCGAGTTCCGGCACCACCGAGCGTTCCAGCCGGTCGAGCAGTTCCCGTTGGTCACTACCGTCACTGACCGCGAGTGCCATCACCGGGATGTCGTCGGTACTACCGGCGACCACGTTGGGTTCCACATCGGCGGGCAGGTCGGACTTGATCTGCCCGACCGCGGATTCGATGTCGGCGACGATGTCGTCGGCCTCGTGGTCGTAGTCGAACGCCACCTGCACCCGTGACAGACCGTCGCTGGACGTCGAGGTGACCTCCTCCACCCCGTCGAGCCCCTCGACACTGTTCTCGATCGGCTCGGTGACCTGCTTCTCGACGATCTCCGGTGCCGCCCCTGGGTACGGGGTCGCTACCGTGACCATGGGAAAGCTCAGGGAGGGGAGCAGTTGCTGCTTGAGCGACGGAATCGCGTACGCGCCAAGTCCGCTGATCACCAACGCCACCATGATCACCAGGCTGCGATTGGCGAGGCTCAACCTTGCCAGACCGGTCATCACATGCTTCCTTCCCCCGGACGGACCCCACCCCATGAGCTTCGTCACACGCTAATATTTCGTGCTACCGAAACCATTAGCGCAGAGATTACTCCGGGCCGCCCTGTTACCTTCGGCGCACCCCCGGCCATTGAAGGAGTGCCAGCGTGCCCAGCAGTGAAGACCGCGCCGCATTGATCGACCGGATCAATCTGATGCAGCGCGACCTGGGGCGGGTCTGGGCACACGACCGTTCCATGGCGCTGCTCGGATCGACCCTGACCATGCAGCAACTGAAGACCGTGATGGTGCTCAGCCAACGGGAACCACTGTCCGGGCAGGAGCTGGCGCACACTCTCGGTGTCGGCCTGGGCACCGTGACCGGGATCGTGGACCGGCTGGTCGCCCGTAACTTCGCCACCCGTAGCGAAGACCCGGCCGACCGGCGGATCCGGCGGGTCGCGCTCACCGACGAGGGCCGGGCCGCCGCCGAGGAGTTGATGGACGCCGGACTCGCGGAATTCCGCCGGGTACTGGCCCGGCTCGACCTGGAGACACTCCACAGCCTGGAGCACGTACTCGAAAAGATCCTGGAAGCGGCGCAGCAACTTCACCGCGAGCAGTGACAGCCCGCGACGCGGCGAGGGTATGGGGATCCACTTCCGGCACTCTTGTATTGCGGTTTCGTACGACACGCCCGGGGCCACCGCCAGCGAGCGCACCGCGAGGTGCCAGGATCTCTAACCGTGGCTTTCTACGCCGACCTGCACATTCACTCCAAGTACTCCCGCGCCTGCAGCAAGGACTGCGACCTGGAGCACTTGAGCTGGTGGGCGCAGCGCAAGGGCATCGGCCTGGTCGGCACGGGCGACTTCACCCACCCGGCGTGGCATGAGCACCTGCGCGAGAATCTGGTGCCGGCCGAGCCAGGCGTGTACCGGCTGAAGCCCGATCTGGAACGCGACATCGCGCAGCGGCTGCCGGCCACATGCCGCCGCCCGGTCCGGTTCATGCTGTCGGTGGAGATCTCCACGATCTACAAGCGGGACGAGAAGACCCGCAAGGTGCACCACCTGATCTACCTACCGGACTTCGACGCCGTGGCCCGGTTCAACGCCGCCCTCGGCAGGGTCGGCAACCTCGGCGCCGACGGCCGCCCCATCCTCGGGCTGGACTCCCGGGACCTGCTGGAGATCACTCTGCAGGCCAGTCCGGACGGTTATCTGGTGCCGGCGCACGTGTGGACGCCGTGGTTCTCCGTACTGGGGAGCCGGTCGGGGTTCGACGCGGTGGCTGACTGTTACGCCGACCTGGCCGACCACATCTTCGCGATCGAGACCGGGCTGTCCAGTGACCCGCCGATGAACTGGCGGGTGTCCGGCCTGGACCGGTACCGGCTGGTCAGCAACTCCGACGCGCACTCACCGCCGTCGCTGGGCCGGGAGGCGACCCGGTTCGAGTGCGCCCCCGACTTCCACGCGGTGAAGCACGCGCTGCGTACGGGCGACGGTTTCGGCGGCACCGTGGAGTTCTTCCCCGAGGAGGGCAAGTACCACCTCGACGGGCACCGCAGGTGCGAGGTGGTGCTCGCGCCCGCGCAGAGCCGGCAGTACGACAACCAGTGCCCGACCTGCGGCAAGCCGTTGACGATCGGCGTACTGCACCGGGTGGACGCGCTCGCGGACCGGCCCGAAGGCTTCACCCCGCAGAGCGCCCCCGAGGTCGCGAACCTGGTGCAGTTGCCCCAGATCCTGGGGGAGATCAACGGTGTGGGGCCACGGTCGAAGACGGTGCACCAGCAGGTCACCAGGTTGGTGGACCGGCTCGGGCCGGAGTTGGACGTACTGACCACCGTGCCCCCGGAGTACGCCACGCGGATCGGCGGCGCGCCACTCGGCGAGGCGTTGCGCAGGCTGCGTCGCGGTGAGGTGGTACGCCACGGCGGGTACGACGGCGCGTACGGCACCATCCGGCTGTTCGCCCCTGGCGAGCTGTCCTTCACCGGCCACCGCCACCAGGTGGACACCAACGCGGACATGCTCTTCGACGTACCGGCACCGAGGGCGAAGCCGGCACCACAGCGCCGGGCGACCCCGCGACAGCGGCCGGCATCCGACCCCGCACCGCCCCCGGTGACCGTGCCGGTCGGCGAGCCGGTGCTGCCCGAGAACCCGATGCTGGACGGCATGGAGGAGGTCGGCGCCGGCCTGCTGGACCGGCTCGACGCGATGCAACGGGTGGCCGCTTCCGCGCCGGGCGGGCAACAGCTTGTCGTCGCCGGACCCGGCACCGGGAAGACCAGGGTGCTGACGACACGGATCGCGTACCTGGTCACCGAGCTGGGGGTACCGGCGTCGGAGTGCCTGGCCATCACCTTCACCCGGCGGGCAGCGGAGGAGATGACCGAACGGCTGTCCGGTCTGCTCGGGGAGGACGCGGCGAAGGTCACGGTCACCACGTTCCACGGGCTGGGGCTGCGGCTGTTGGCCGACCACCCGGAAGTGGCGGGCCTGTCGGACGGCTTCCGGATCTCCACCCCGGAGGAGCAGGTCGCGGCGATGACGGAGCTGACCGGCGGCCCGCGGGAGGCGGCGAGTCGACTCAAGACCCTTCCGGAGGTACGCCGCGCCGCCCTCGACACGTTCGAGGCTCCCGAGGGCGCGGACGTCGATCTGCTGGAGCGCTACACCAAGCTGCTGCGGGAACGGAACCTGGTCGACCTCGACGAGCTGGTGACCGTACCGGTGGCGATGCTGGACGAGGATCCGGTGCTGACCGACCGGCTGCACGCCCGGTGGCCGTGGGTCTTCGTGGACGAGTACCAGGATGTGGACGCCACGCAGTACCGGCTACTTCGCATGCTGTGTCCGCCTGAGAACAATCTGTGCGCGATCGGCGACCCGGACCAGGCGATCTACCGGTTCCGGGGCGCCGACGTACGGTTCTTCCTCAGGTTCTCCGAGGACTACCCGGACGCCCGGACGGTACGGCTGAGCCGCAACTACCGTTCCACCGCGCCGATCCTCGCCGCCGCGGTGCAGGCGGTGGCGCCCTCCACACTGGTCCAGGGGCGGATCCTGGAGCCCGCCCGGCGGGACCCGGAACCCGCCTTGATCGGCCGGTACGCCGCGGCGTCCGTCGCCGACGAGGCCGACTTCGTGGTACGCACCGTGGACGCGCTGGTCGGCGGCACCTCGCACCATTCCCACAACTCCGACCGGGTCGACTCCCGGGACACCACCCAGGGGATCTCGTTCGCCGACATCGCGGTGCTCTACCGCACCGACGCCCAGGCGAAGCCGCTGGTGGACGCGCTCGCCCGGGCCGGGATACCCGTCCAGAAACGCTCCCATGACCGGCTCACCGACCGGCCCGGAGTCGCGGCACTGGTGCACGAGCTGCGCTACAGCGACGGTGGTGCGCCACTCCCGGAACGGCTGCGGTCGGCCGCGAGGCTGCTGACTGACCGTCCGACCGAGGTGGCGACTGGTGACCTGTCGTTGGCGGTGGACGTACTGACGCCGCTGGCGGAGCGGTGCGACGACGATCTGGAGCGCTTCATCAACGTCCTGGCGACCGGCGCCGAAACCGACGCCTGGGATCCGCGCGCCGATCGCGTGAGACTGCTCACGTTGCACGCCGCGAAGGGGTTGGAGTTCCCGGTCGTGTTCCTGGTGGGGTGCAGTGACGGATTGCTACCGCACCGACCACGAGGCGTCAATGTGGACCATGAGGCGGTCGCCGAGGAACGCCGGCTGTTCTTCGTCGGGATCACCCGTGCCCAGCACCGGCTGTACGTCTCCCACGCCGGACAGTCGGGCCTGGAACCAGGTCGGCCAGGTCGCCAGGCAGCTCCGTCCCCGTTCCTGGACGACATCGACCGGATGCTGTTTGAGCAGCTCAACCCCGCTCCGCCGGTACGCCGTCCCCGGGAGCAACAGCTGCGCCTGCTATGAGCTGCGGCACTTCGCACCGCCCATGCGCTTTCTGACGGCGCCTCATCGGCCCTGTCTGCGCTCTTCCACGGGTACTGCCGGGCGTAACGGTTAGGAGCAAAGGGTTACCGTGGCGAGTACACATTCCTAGATTGGGCTCAATGCGGCAGGCGCGCGGGCCCGGTGGCCTCGCCCCGTACGGCAGGCTTTGAGCAGATAACCCCCGCGGGATGTGCGGATCGAGGAGGAGCAATGTCGATGTACGGACCCCCGGGTGGCGGTCAGTACCCGGGAGGACAGCCGCAGGACCCGTGGCAGGGCGGGTCTGGCGGCGACCCGTACGGTGGTCAGCCGGGTGGCGACCCGTACGGCGGTCAGGCCAGCAGCCCGTTCGGCGGTCAGCCTGGCGGCGACCCGTACGGTCAGCCTGGCGGGAACCCGTACGGCCAGCCCGGTCCTCCCCAGGATCCGTACGGCCAGCCGAGCGGCCCGCCCCCGGATCCGTACGGCCAGCCGAGCGGCCCGCCCGCCGACCCGTACGGCCAGCCCAGTGGCCCGCCCGCCGACCCGTACGGCCAGCCCGGCGGCCAGTGGGGCCAGCCTCCGGCGGGGCCCCCGATGTCCGGGCCGCCGATGTCCGGTGCCCCGTGGGGCCCGCCCGGTGGGCCGCCGCAGAAGAGCAACACCGGCATGATCGTCGGCATCTCAGCGGTGGCGGTGCTGGTCCTGCTGATCGGCGCCGTCGGGGTCTTCCTGTTCATGAACAGCGGCGGCGATCCAAGCGCCGACCCCTCCACCACCCCGAGCGCCGCGCCGTCCTCAGCGGAGCCGTCCGAGACGGAGACCAGTGAAGCTCCGACCGACGAGCCCACGAAGTACGACCTGAACGACGCCGAGGAAGGCGACTGCCTGTACGACTCGAACCCGAGCGACACCAGCGCGTCCCTGACCTACGTCTCGTGCGAGGAGCGCGGCGAGGACCACTACAAGGTGCTGAAGCGGTTCGACGACACCCAGGACTCGAAGAAGTGCGAGGACGTCGACGGGTACGACTCGTCGTTCACCTCCAGTACCGGCGACTTCGTGCTGTGCGTGGAGGAGCTGCTCTAACCCCTGCTAGCGCTGTCTAGCGCATGATCTAGAAAACCCGATACTCGGGTACGAAGGGCGCCGACCGATCTGGTCGGCGCCCTTCGCCGTCGGTCCGCCCCGCTCGGCGCAGCGGCGCGACACGCCGATAAGGGCTTCTACTGAGATATACGGCGAACGCTAGAGAACCCGATATTGTGCGATCCGTGGATCCGATCCGGAACCCGTACGCACCCGGCGCCGGCCAGAAGCCCCCCGAGCTGGCCGGCCGGGACCGCGAGCTGGGAATGTTCGAAGTGGTCCTGGAGCGCATCGCCCGCGGTCGCCCCGAACGATCGCTGATCCTCACCGGGCTGCGCGGCGTCGGCAAGACGGTGCTGCTGAACACGCTGCGCAGCCAGGCGATCGGGCGGCTCTGGGGCACCGGCAAGATCGAGGCCCGCCCGGACCAGTCACTGCGCCGCCCGGTCGCGGCCGCCCTTCACATGGCGATCCGGGAGCTGGCGCCCCGGCACCGGGCTCCCGACCGGATCGACGAGCTGCTCGGCGTACTCAAGGCGTTCGCACTGCGTGCCAACCCGCCGGGGGCGAAGCTGCGGGACCGGTGGCAGCCGGGGATCGACGTGCCGGCGGCGGAGGGCCGCGCCGACTCCGGGGACATCGAGATCGACCTGGTGGAGCTGTTCACCGACGCCGCGAGCGTGGCGACCGACGTGGGCACCGGGATCGCGCTGTTCATCGACGAGATGCAGGACCTCGGCGCGGTCGACACCTCGGCGCTGTGCGCCGCGTGCCACGAGCTGTCCCAACTCGGGTCACCGCTGATCGTGGTCGGCGCCGGGTTGCCGCACCTTCCCGCGATCCTGTCGGCGAGCAAGTCGTACTCGGAGCGGCTGTTCCGTTACCAGCGGATCGACCGGCTGGAACGTACCGCCGCTGACCAGGCGCTGACCGCCCCCGCCGAACGGGAAGGCGTCGAGTACGACAAACGTGCCCTGGAGACCCTGTACGAGATGTCCGGCGGTTACCCGTACTTCGTGCAGGCGTACGGCAAGGCAACCTGGGACAACGCCCCGGCCTCACCGATCGGGCCGTCCGACGTCACGGTGGCGGCACCGGAGGCCGACGGCGAGCTGGCGGTCGGCTTCTTCGGCTCCCGGTATGACCGCGCCACCCCCGCCGAGCGCGAGTACATGCGCACCATGGCGAGCCTGGAGGACGAGGAGACGGTGCCGACCGCGGACGTGGCCCGTACGCTCGGCCGGAAGGCGTCCAGCCTCTCCCCGGCCCGGGATTCGCTGATCAAGAAGGGCCTGATCTACTCGGCGGAACGCGGCACTGTGGCGTTCACGGTGCCACACTTCGGGCGGTACCTGCGTACCCAACCGATCGAGGTGTGAATGAGCCAGCTACGGAGCCAGGCGACGCTGCGTCGTCCCAGCCCGATCTTTCTCGGGATCCTCGCGGTCTTCGTCGGTTCCGGTCTTCTGTTGTGGTACGAGATCGGCCCGCCCGGGCTGGCGGCGTTCGGGTTCGTGCTGGGCGGCTGGCTGGTGTCGCTGTGCCTGCACGAGTACGCCCACGCGGCGACCGCGTACCACTCGGGTGACCACAGTGTGGTCGAGAAGGGTTACCTGACCCTCAACCCGCTCAAGTACAGCCACGTACTGCTGAGCATCGTGCTGCCGCTGGTGTTCGTGCTGCTGGGCGGGATCGGGCTGCCGGGCGGCGCGGTGTACATCAACCCGCACGCGCTGCGCAACAGGGTGCGCGAGAGCCTGGTCTCCGCCGCGGGTCCGCTCACCAACGTGCTGTTCGCCCTGCTGGTCGCGGCCGCCATCGGCGCGTCGCTGGACGGTACGCACCTGGCGTTCTGGGCCGCCGCGGCGTTCCTCGGCACCCTGCAGGTGATGGCGAGCGTGCTCAACCTGGTGCCGATTCCCGGTCTCGACGGGTACGGGATCGCCGAGCCGTGGCTACCCGAGGCCTGGGTGGTCAACGGAAGGAAGGTCGCGCCGTTCGGGATGCTGCTGCTGTTCGCCCTGCTGTGGGAGCCGAACATCGCCGGGCCGTTCTTCACCGGGATCTACTGGCTGGTCTCGGCGCTCGGGATCCCGCTGGAGCTGGTGGGCGCCGGTTCCGAGTTGTTCCGTTTCTGGCTCTGAGTGCCCGCGGTTCGTGATCAAGGGCGCTCTGGACATACGAAAACCCGGCGCCTCCGGCACCGGGTCGCGGGGTCGAACAGTTACAGGTGCTTCTGGTGGCGACGACGCTCCGCGTCAGCCAGCTCGCGCTCCAGATCCGCACGGGCTTTCGCCCTCGCCCAACGTCTCGCTTCCGCGAAGTACGACTTGGGGTCGGTCAGGATGTGCGCTAACCGCTCACGCTCGGCGGTGCCGCGCCACGGCCGTTCGGCCGGTGCAGCTGCCGTCATGGTGGTACCTCCATCCTGAGTTCTCCATACCCCGTACGCGCGTCCGGAACCAGGATTGCACGCCGGATCTCGGCTGGACAACGTTCTCACGGTGCGTGTTGCCCAACTAACGGTTAAACCCTGCGGAGAGTAGTTCTCCGAGGAGTTGAACGACCTCAGCGTCCTGTTCAGTGAGCCCACATGTACGGAGAGTATCGACCGTCATGAGCCCGAACTGACGCTGTTCGGTGGCGATCGGCACCACCACCAGTGCCCGGTGACGGTGTTCATCATCGTCCCAACCGGGTGGCGCCTCCTTGGTCAGATCCGGGAAGAACGCCGTCATGTCATCGTCAAGGATCTCCAGCGCGGAGTCGCCGAGCGGGGTGCCGGAGGTGAGCACCCAGGTGGCGGGCTGCGCCCGGCCGTAGTAACCGGCCAACTCCATCCGTCGCTGCCTGTTCCTGCCGTCCGCCAACCGGAAGAAGCAGGCACGGGCATCTGTGGCGTCCACCAACTCGGTCGCCGCGGCGAGCACCACCTGCATCGCCTGACCCTGAAGCCGCCCCACCGCGGCGCTACGCGGCTGGGCGTCGGTGATCTCGCCCAGCAGGTACGCCAGCGGGGTCAACACCCGACCCACCACCAGCCGCATCTGCTGCTTCGCGTCCTCAGCGGAATCCTGGGCGTCCCCTGCCCGCATACTGGCCGCGCGCTCGGCGAACATCGGCAGCCCGACCGCTCCGGCGGTGAGGACGGCAGCCGCGGCCAGCATCAGCCAGAAGCTGACCCCCCCGTTCTTGTTGAGCGAAAGGGCGCTGCTGAGGGCGAACGCGGCGACGGCACACGCAAGGGCGACTGGTCGGTAGTTGCGGACGACCCAGGACGAAAGCTCCGACATGGTGTCGTAAACCGTACTGGCTGTGATCGCATTCTGGCGACCCGTGTTTGTGCCAAGATCAGGTGGGTCATCTCATAACAGGACACTAGCCTTGTGCCGGCAGAGAATATCCAGTGCGCGTCCAACCCCCAGTTGACCGGCGTTCACCGGACCGTCTCACCTGCCCGGGAACCTCGGCACGATGGACGACGGAGGTGACGAGGTGGGCGACAGCACCAAGGTCACGCCGTCCGTCCGGTCAGGACGCTTCACGACGCTGGATCGTCGTACCTGGATCCGGCTGGGGCTTGTCGTGCTGGCGTGCCTCGGTGCTCTCGGCGCCAACGCGGCGTTCGGCCGCGGCTACCGGTTCTTCGACATGCTGATCTACCACGACGCGGTGGCGTGGTGGCTCGGCGGCGGAGACCTGTACGCGTTCACCGAACCCAGGTACGGGCTGGGATTCACCTACCCGCCGTTCTCGGCGATCCTGCTGCTGCCCA
>JBOGDK010000009.1:0-32958 GCA_050701795.1 Micromonosporaceae bacterium | reverse complement strand
CGCAGGTCTGCGGGCACGGCACCCGGGAGTTCACGTTTCGGTAACTGCACCGAAGGAATGTGATTCGGCTCGCAGCGGGGCGCCGGCTCGCCGGGTGAGGATCAGTGTCACAAAGTTGCGTGGACGGTGGGTTGCCGAAGGGGCCCCACCGTCCGCTGCTTTCTGTGTCCGTGTCACCGGTTTTCTGTGCACCGTGCCACCGGTACGGAGGGTCGGCGGCGGCGTGGCCTACCAGCGGGTAAGAATCAGCTTCTCACCCGTACGACGGAGGGACGCCGATGCGGTTCGGGCGGTATTTCGAGGACTTCGAGGTGGGCGCGGTCTACCGGCACTGGCCGGGCAAGACGGTCACCGAGTACGACGACCACCTGTTCTGCCTGTTGACCATGAACCACCACCCGCTGCACATGGACGCGCACTACGCGCAGACCACGACCCAGTTCAAGCGCAACGTGGTGGTCGGCAACTACATCTACTCGCTGCTGCTCGGCATGTCGGTCGCCGACGTCTCCGGCAAGGCGATCGCGAACCTTGAGGTGGAGTCGCTGCGGCACGTGGCCCCCACCTTCCACGGCGACACCATCTACGGCCAGACCACGGTGCTGGACAAGACCGAGTCGAAATCCAAGACCGACCGCGGAGTGGTGTACGTGGAGACGAAAGGCTACAACCAGGACGGCACCCTGGTGTGTGTCTTCCGCCGCAAGGTGATGGTGCCGAAGGCTCCGGCCGAAGGTGAGCGGGCCGCCGCCGAGACGCCGTCGTTCCCGGAGCCGAGGGAGTGAACGAGGCGGGGCCGGACACCGGCGGACCCTCCGGGGCTATGCCGGAGCCGCTCGGGGGTCCGGTCCTGGAAGGTCCGGTGGGGCCGTGGCGCGGTCGGTGGCCCGACGACGACCGGTACGACCCTGAGCTGCTGCGCCACGGTGACGCTCGCAATGTCGTGGACCGCTACCGGTACTGGCACCGCGAGGCGATCGTGGCCGACCTCGACACCCGGCGGCACGACTTCCACGTGGCGATCGAGAACTGGCAGCACGACCTGAACATCGGGACGGTGGTACGTACCGCAAACGCCTTCCTCGCCGCCGAGGTGCACATCGTGGGGCGTCGGCGCTGGAACCGTCGCGGCGCCATGGTGACGGACCGTTATCAGCACGTACGGCACCACCCGACGATCGAGGAGTTCGTCGGCTGGGCCGAGGCCGAACGGCTGGCGGTCGTCGGCGTCGACAACCTGCCGGGTTGCCGTCCGATCGAGTCGGTGGAACTACCCCGCCGCTGTGTGCTGCTGTTCGGGCAGGAAGGCCCTGGACTCTCCGAACCCGCACGTCAGGCCTGCGCCATGGTGTGCTCGATCGCGCAGTACGGCTCCACCAGGTCGATCAACGCGGGAGTGGCGTCGGGAATCGCGATGCACGCCTGGATCCGCCGGTACGCCGAGCCGCCGCCACCGGCGGGCCCGCTTCCGCCGGGCGCCACGTCTCCCGGAGGTGCCCCGGGGGTGTCGTACCCGGAAACTGAGGGTGATCAAGAAGCCTGAACCGCTTGACGGAACCTGCGGCACGGATCACCGTGGGTCGTGTGAGCCGTCGCGCCGGTCACCGCCGTACGCACGTGCCCGCCGTCGGGTGGGGCGGGGCGAGCTGGTGACTGTCGCGGTGAGCTGTCCCCGGTGTGGCGGTGGGGTCCGCCCGCCGGACCTGATGAGGTCCGAGTGGCGGTGTGATGTACACGGGGCGGTGCTTCCGTTCCACGTCGCGAAGCACATCGACGGGGACATCGTGGATGCCGCGCGTACTCAGGTGAGGGTGCCTCTGTGGTGCCCGTGGCCGCTGTTGCCGCGCTGGATGGTGACGGGTGTGGCCTGGGTGGGCGACGACCGTACCCGGGGGAGGGCGGCGGCAGTGGCCTGCAGCGGCCCCGCCCCGCTGGGTGGCCCGGCTGATCTTCTGCTGGTCTCGGAGGAGCCGGGGGTGGGGCTCGGGCCGCGGTTCGCCGGGATCGACGCTCCCGACCTCGGCCAGCTGGTACGGCAACGGATGGCGGCCACGGCGCCGGACGCCAAGGTGCGTGCCGCCGGTCACCCGACTCCGATGTGGGCGGTGAACACCCGGGACGACCGCAGCGTCTATGTCGGCGAAGCGAAAGGCGTCTGGTTGTACGCCGTGGCATGGCCCGCGTCGGCCGGCTACGTGCTCGCCGAGCACGTGACGTTGTGCGACCTTGTGGCGTCGGTGCCGAACGAGCTGGTGTACGGCGCGCCGTCCCCGTATCTGCACGGCTTGGCGTAACGCCAACCTGGATTCGAGGCGAGATCTTCTCGACAACGCACGAGCGCGCTTCCTGGCGTGGTGGTGCGTGGCCGCCTACGCTCGACGGCAAGAGGCTCGATGCAGAATGGCCATGTGCGAAGCATGTTGGGCGATTCGCACGTGTTCACTGACAGAAAGTCTGGCTGATACGCTCAGTAGCGCGCTGAGTTTGGGGAGGTGGAAACTCCAATGAAGAAGGTGCTTACGTGGGGAGGCGTCGCCTTCCTGATTTTCTTCATAGCCATGCGGCCCGGTGCCGCGGCTAACGTGGTGCAGTCCCTGGCGGGTGGTCTCATGGACGTCCTGTCCGGGTTCGGCGATTTCGCCAGCAACCTGATCGCGTAGCCGCGACATGCCGAAGGATCGACCACGGGGACGCGGCGAAGGGGACGGTCGGGACACCGAGCCGGTGCCCGAGTTCCCCCACCCTCCGCCGCCACCGCCCGACGAACCTCATTGGAGCGACAACGCGGTCGCGGGTCCTCCCGACCCGCCGCCGATCGAGGATCCACCACCTCCCCCGCCGCTGCCGGACCCGGCCGAGGCGGAGCTTGACGGCTTCCGGTATGACGCCGCGGGCCTACCGGTAGGGCCGCGCCGGGTGCTTCCGTTGGAGCCCGAGCCCAGCCCTCTGATTTCCCGTTACCTGTTCCCGACGGAGCGCTTCCGCGGAGAGTGGCGGCGGCACTGGGTGCATCTGTTCCCGTACGCCGCGGTCGGGGTCGGCGCCACCTTCGTGATGGGCTACCTGTCGGGGGTCTTCGCCCGCAACCAGCTCGACGGTGCGATGAGCGCGGTGGTGATCGGCTGGCTGCTGATCCTGGCCTGGGTCGGATGGCAGTTCGTCGACTGGTACTTCGACCGGTTCATCCTCACCAACAAGCGGGTGATGGTGATCGCCGGCGTGGTGACCCGGCACGTCGCGATGATGCCGCTGCTGCGGGTCACCGACATGAAGTACGAACAGTCGCCGATCGGCCGGATGCTCAATTACGGCACGTTCGTGATGGAGTCCGCCGGCCAGGACCAGGCACTCCGGGAGATCAAGCACCTACCCAACCCGAACGAGCTCTACCTACGGGTCTGTGAAGAGATGTACGAGCCGGAGGCGGTGGAGGCCCGGCTCGGCGAGGAATCCGACGAGGATCGCAATGAGCGCCTCGTCGGGGACGCATAAAGTGCTCCGCTGCGCAGGTGAATTGGCCGTTCGGCCGTCCAGCCCGCCGCTGGCGGCGTTGTCCTCCTCGCTAGTGGCTCCGCCACGAGCTTCGTCGTCCGCCTTGCCAGCGACGACCTGGCCCGGCCTCCTTGGCCAACCCACCTACCCAGCGGAACACTAGTGTTGATTGATCTCCACACCCATTCCAGCATCAGCGACGGTACGGACAGCCCCGCCGAGTTGGTCGCCGCAGCGGTCACGGCGGGGCTCGACGTTGTGGCCCTCACCGACCACGACAGCACGGCCGGTTGGCAGGCGGCCCGCGAGTCCCTGCCTGCCGGGCTCACCCTGATCCCCGGGGTCGAGCTTTCCTGTCGCTGGTACGGCGCCGACCCGCCGATCGGGCTGCACCTGCTGGGGTACCTCTTCGATCCGGGGTACCCGGACCTGGTGGCCGAGTTGGGCAGGATCCGTCACGGCCGGGAGCGCCGGGCCGAACGGATCGTGGGGCTGCTGCGTGCCGACGGCATCGACGTCACCTGGCGGGAGGTTCAGGGGTACGCCATCGGCGGCGTGGTGGGGCGTCCACACCTGGCGCAGGCGTTGATCCGGAGGGGCCTGGTCGACTCGGTGTCCGCCGCGTTCGCTCCTGAGTGGTTGGGGGAGCGCTACCGGGTGACGAAGTCAGACGTTGACGTGTTTCGGGGGCTACGCCTGATCCAGGATGCCGGGGGAGTGGCGGTGTTCGCGCATCCGAAGGCGCACCGCCGGGGCCCGATCGTCCCGGACACGCTGATCGGCGAGCTGGCCGACGCGGGGCTGTTCGGGATCGAGGCCGATCACGTCGACCACGGTCCGGCCGAACGGGAACAGGTACGCCGACTCGCCGCCGACCTGGGTCTCGTGGTGACCGGATCCAGCGACTATCACGGGGACAACAAGCTGGTACGGCTGGGCGAGAACACCACCGCGCCCCAGGCGTACCACCGGATCGTCGCGGCGGCGCATGGAGCGTCACCGATCGAGGCGGCGTAGCTATGGACGTACGGCTGTTCGGCGAAGCGTTCGTGACGCTGTTCGTGATCATGGATCCTCCCGGGACGATCCCGATATTCCTCGCGCTGACCGGAGGGATGGCTCCGCGGTTGCGCGGTCGGGCGGCGTGGCAGGCGGTCGCGGTGGCGTTCGGGGTGATCGTGGTCTTCGCCGTGGCGGGCGAGCAGATCCTGCGTTACCTCAACATCGACCTGCCGGCGTTGCAGGCCGCCGGAGGGCTGCTGCTCCTGCTGGTGGCACTGGAGCTGCTGACCGGCAAGCAGAACAACCCCAGCGATCAGGTGGCCACCACCAACGTGGCACTGGTGCCGCTCGGGACCCCGCTGCTGGCCGGCCCTGGCGCGATCGTCGCCACGATCCTGTATGTACGCCGGGCCGAGGGCGCCGCGGACTACCTGGCGATCGGGCTGGCGATCCTCGCGGTGCATCTGGTGATCTACGCGTTCATGCGGTTCTCGGGAGTGATCGTGAAAGTGCTGCGTCCAGGCGGGATCGAGGTGGTGACCCGGATCGCGGGGCTGCTGCTGGCGGCGATCGCGGTACAGCTGGTCGCGGATGCCGTCGCGGCGTTCGTGATGCAGTACGGAGGTTGACGCTGACGCGGCGCGAGTTCCGTCACACCCGGCTGGCAGGATTGCGGGCATGACTGAGCAGCTCGGGTTCGAGGGGATGCCACAAAAGCTCTTCGTGGGTACGCCGAGCAAGCTCCTGTCGTACGAGGACTGTCCGAGGCGGTACCGGTATTCGTATCGGGACCGGCCGCAGCCACAGAAGGGGCCGCCCTGGGCGCACAATTCGCTCGGCGCGAGCGTGCACACCGCGCTGCGTAGCTGGTATGCGCTGCCGCCCGGAAGGCGTAACCCGGATCGGATCGCCGTACTGCTGAAGGCCACCTGGGTCTCCGAGGGGTATCGGGACGCCGCGCAGGAGCGGATGGTGTTCGACCGGGCGCTCGGCTGGTTGCAGCGGTATCTCGCCGAGCTGGATCCGGCCGACGAGCCGCTCGGCGTGGAGCGTACGGTCGCCGCGAAGACCACCACCCTGGCGTTGTCCGGCCGGGTCGACCGGTTGGACAAGCGGGGCGGCGAAGTGGTGATCGTGGACTACAAGACCGGTCGCTCCGAGTTGACCGACGACGACGCCCGGGGGTCACGGGCGCTGGCGCTGTACGCGTACGCGGCAGAGCGGACCTTGCGTACCCGCTGCCGCCAGGTCGAGTTGCACCACCTGCCCACAGGGACCCTCGCCCGGCACACCCACACCGACGAATCGCTCGCTCGGCATCTGCGCCGCGCCGAGGAAGCGGTTGCCGACATCCGGTCCGCGGAGCGTGCCGTCGCGGACGGCAAGGATCCCGACGACGCGTTTCCGGCGACGACGGGCCGGCAGTGTTCCTGGTGCGACTGGCGGAAGGTGTGCCCGGCGGCGGCTCAGATTCCCGCCAAGGACCCCTGGGCGGCGATCCCCGAGCCGACGCCCACACCCACGGGCAATGGTGAAGGACCCGCGTCAACCCCTGGGCGACCGCCGACCGCGGTGACTCAGGCCACCGGGGACGAAGCGTCCTCGAGCTGACCGGTTGCGGCTTCGGCACGCCGCATCGCCTCGGCGTAGATCGGCCCCCGGGTGAGCTTGTCGGGCAGGCTGTCGATGGCGAGCCGGAGGCCCCGCAGTGTCACCGTCGCGGTGAGGTCGGTGGTGGGCAGACCAGGCATCCGGTAGAGCCGCCGTGCCCACCGCGGTAGCAGGCTGAAACCGAGTCCGGAGACGCCCAACCACGCCGCTCGTGCCGGTGTCCAGCCGAGCCCGTACGGCAGTGGCGGTGACACCAGGAAACGCACGGTCTCCTTGGCGCCATCCGAGAACGTCAGCTCGGGCCGGATCTGTTCGTAGTAGCGGTCCACGGCGGCCGAGGAACCCGGGACGGTCCCGGGATCGAGGCCGATCAGCTCGGCGGCGGCGAGCTGCTCGGAGTAGTAGCGGTCGACATCGGCGCTGGTCAGCGGGCAGCCTGCGCGTTGGGCGGTCGAGACGAACGACTCGACCTCGGTGACGTGCACCCAGCGCAGCAGGTCCGGCTCGTCGATCCGGAACTCCTTACCGGTGTCAGCGTCCTTGGCGCGTAGCTTGCGGTGGACCCCGCGTACCCGGGCGGCGGCGCGGTGGGCCTGCTCGGTGGTGCCATACACCACGGCCCCGACGTAGTTCGCGGTACGGATCAGCCGGCCCCACGCGTCCTCGCGGTAGTTGGAGTTCTGCACCACGCCCTCCACCACGCGGGGGTGAAGTGACTGCAGGTAGAGCGCGCGCAGCCCGGCCAGCCACAACACCGGCTCGGCGTGTACCCGCCAGGTCACGCTGTCCGGGCCGAACAGGCCGATGTCTGAGTCCATCTCTTCAGGGTGCCACGATCCGGGCGCGGGCGGGATCGTCGCGGGACCGGCCCCCGCGGGCGCTCAGGGGAGGGCCTGGCCGGTGTCGGGTGCGGTACGCCGTACCGCGCCGAGCAGTGACGAACGGCGTTCCGCCGCGTACCGCGGTCGGTCGGTGATCAGCACCGCCACCCGTTCGTCTGTCAGATACCGGTCGATGAGTAGGTCATCGTTCACGGTCCAGACCATCGCCCGCAGCCCTTCGGCCGCACACGCCCGGAGTACGCCGGCACCGGCGAACCGGAAGTGCATCGACACCCAGTCAGCGCCGCTACGGCGGATCCGGCGCAGCGGAAACAGCTCCCGCCACCGCACCGGGACCCGTCGCCACCGTGGCATCCGGCCCAGGTCGCGTCCCAACGACAGCGCCACCGGCACCGCCGGGAACTCGTCCTTGATGGCGCGTACCGACTCCTCCTCCAGGGTGCTGACCAGGAAATTGCCGGGGCCCAGAAGGTCGGAGGCGAGGTGCAGCAGGCGGCGCTCGTACCCCACCTCTTTGAGGTCGAGATGGCCGCGAGCGTGACTGGCGATCAGCTCCAGCAGCTCCGGGGCCCGTGGCACCTGGTACCCGGCCACCTCGCACAGTTGCCGGTACGTCAGATCGCGTACCAACGGCCGACCGGCGGCACTGGAGACGTCCGGGTCGTGGTACGCCACCAGCTCGTGGTCCGCGGTACGCCGGATGTCGAGCTCGACGTAGTCGGCGGAGGTGACGGCGCACTCCAGGTACGCCTGCCAGGTGGCGAAGGGCGCGTCCTCGGCACCACCTCGATGGGCTGAGATCGCTGGCCAGTGAGTGGTCATCGCCCCCACTGTGACATCCCATGGCAGCCAGCGTCCGGCGCACCACCGAGCCGGGCGCGGCGCCGTACCGCGAGCTGGGGCCGGTCCGTGATCAGCACCGACACCCGTGGGTCGGTGAGGAACCGGTCGATCGACGGCTGGTCGTTGACCGTCCAGACCATCGCGCCGAGGCCGTGGCGGGCGCACAGCCGCAGCACCGTCAGCCGGGCGAGTCGCTGGTGCACCGCGACCCAGTCAGCGCCGCAGGAACGGATCCGCCGCAGCGGAAACAACTCGCTCGCCCGGGTACGGGTCCGCTGGCTACGGGTGGCCCGACTCATGTCGCGCCCCAGCGACAGCGCCGTACGCACCTGAGGGAACCGTTGCTTGATCCGGGCCACCGAGACGTCCTCCAGTGTGGTGGCGACGAAGTTCTCCGGGCCGAGGATGTCGAGCGCGCACCTGACGATCTCCTCCTCGCCCCCGACGTCCTTGAGGTCCAGGTGACCGTTCGCCTTGCCGGCGATCAGTTCCAGCACCTCGACGTACCGCGGCACCGCGTACCCGGCGAGCTCGCTCAGCTCCGGGTGGCTGAGCTGGCTCAGCGGCGTTCGCCGCGGGGATTCCGTGACGTGGTCGTCGTGGTAGACCACCAGGACGCCGTCGCCGGTACGGCGGATGTCGAGCTCGACGTACTCTGCGCCGGTGTCGAGACTGCTCTTGTACGCCTCCAGCGTGGCGGCCGGCGCGATCTCCGACCCGCCCTGATGAGCGGAGATGGCGACCGTGGAGTGAGCCCGTGACCGAGCCATCCGCTCCTCACTTGTCCGGCCGGCCCGCGTCGACATCCGCCGTGGCAGGGACGGCCCGTTGCCGTGGCACCGAATCGGTGGACGAGTCGGGCCCTGATCGCTGCGCCTCGTTGTGGAGACTACTGCGGCTTTCCCGGCGATGGATCCGGAGCTGTCCAGATCGGACCCGGATCCGCCGCAGTGGCAGGAACCCGGCGACCACCAGGATCAGGAACGGTAACCACGCCACCAGGTACGCCGGCCAGTACCGGCCGATGTCGAAGATCGACGCCTGCGGGCTCACCTCCAGGGCGTTGACCCCGAAGAACGCCAGGAGCAACGCCGGAGGCAGCGATATCACCGAACCGATGGCGATGACCAGCGAAAACACTCGGGCCCGCTGCTCGTCCTGCTCGTTCGCCGCCGCGCTCAACGCCGACAGCCGCGCCTGGATCACCGACTGGAGCCGGTCCAGCATCCGTGAGGTGTTGCCCAGCGCCTCGGTGATGCCCATCCCTTCCCGGAGCGAGAGCTGGTACGTCTCCACCACCAGGTCGGGAATCAGCACGCTGTCCACGTACGCCTCGACCCCGAAACTGAGATCCAGTTGCAGCTCGTTGAGTTGCGCGGAGAGCTGGGACACCAAGGTACGGGCGTCGGCGGTGGAGGCGAGCGTCGCCCGGTCGTTGAGAGAGAGCGCGTCGAACGCCGCGTGCCGTGCCCGCTGCAGCACTCCGAGGGCGCAGATCAGGATCAGCGCGCCGATGCCAAAGGCGTTCTCCACCGCTTCGTCCCAGCCACTGATCACCGATACGCCACGGCCATGTGCCACGGCGGTGGTGCCGGGGTGGTTCAGCGCGGGCGGCACACGTACCCCCAGTCGCTGCCCGTCGTCGGCATGCATTGTTCCCCGGTAGATCAACTCGGTCACTGTCGCGGGCACCTGGTACGGGCGGGCGGCGGTCAGCGTCTCGCGCCGCAGCGAGCCTCCCGGGAACACCACCTGGTGCACATCCCGGCCGAATTCGAGACGGGTGCCACAGGTGAGGCGGGCCGCCACCCAGTCCAGGATCGGCTGACCTTCCAGGGTGAGCGTGGTGCGGTCGAAGCAGCTGCTGGCCAGAAGCCCGGTGATGGTCTCCGCGCTCGACTCCCCATCCAGTTCCCCGTCCAGCACCAGTACCGCGTCGCCGCGAGGAGTCACGACCAGCAGCAACCGGAGCCGGGTGAACGCGGGGAATCGCTCGGTGTCGGTCCCGTGAGTGTCGGAGCCGGCTGGGATGGGACCGTCACTGCTCGGCGGCTCGCCGCTCCCGCTGGTGCCGCTGCCCTCGCTGGTACCGCTGCCGAGTGCGGCGCCGCCGAGCGTGGCGTCCAAGTGGATCCTCGGCAGGAGCCGGCTGCCGGCCTCCAGGTGCGGTGTGAACCGGCCGGACTCGAAGCCCTCGGTGAGGGGGAGGCCGAGACCGTCCGGCGACAGTTGTCCCGCCAGGCCGTACAGGAACAGGATTCGGGTGCGAGCGCGGGACGCCACGTCGACAAACCGGTCCACTGTCATCCCCCGTGTCCTCCCGTTCCACTGTCATCGCGCGCCTCGGCCGCCCGATCTCTCCCCGACGTAGCTCGACCCGTCGGGGCTCGACACGCACCGCCAATATCGGCCATACCGTCCGGGTTGATCAAGCTGGGCCGGCACGTCGTACGACACGCAGGGCTGGCCTGCTTTGTCAAGAGCCTCCGACTCGGGAGACTTGGCCCGTGACCCGGGTGCTCGCGGTGGCTAACCAGAAGGGCGGCGTCGGCAAGACGACGACGGCGGCCTGCCTCGGTGCCGCGTACGTCGAGTTGGGACAGCGGGTCCTGCTGATCGACCTGGATCCCCAGTCGTGTCTGACGTTCTCCATGGGGCTCTCGCCACGGGATCTGGAGGCGACCGCCTACCAGGTGATGCTCGGCAAGGCGGACGCGGCGAAAGCGGTCCACTCCACTCCGGACGGCCCCGACCTGCTGCCCGCCGGGATCGAGCTTGCCGGATGTGAGGCCGCCCTGGCGCCACTGCCGGACCGGGAACGCCGTCTGGCCGACGCGCTGGCAGGCATCGTCGGCGACTACCAGCAGATCATCATCGACTGCCCGCCGACACTGGGTCTGTTGACTCTCAACGGCCTGGTCGCGGCGACCGAGCTGTTGATCCCGGTGCAGGCCGAGCTGCTCGCCTTCCGTGGCGTCGACCAACTCCTGGACACCGTGGAGTACGAGGTGCAGCCTCGCCACAATCCGAAGCTGCGGGTGCTCGGCGTGCTGCCCACCCAGTACGACCCCCGGACCCGGCACGCGAAACAGGTGGTGGCCGCGATCGGCGAGACGTACGGGCTGGAGGTCCTCACTCCGGCGATCCCGCGGTCGGTACGGTTCGCGGAGGCGCCGGCGGTGGGACGTACCGTTCTCGTCACGGCACGCCGTAGTCGGGGCGCGGAGGCGTACCGTGATCTCGCGAGGCGGCTCCTGGAGCCGGTCCGCTAGGTCACCCGCAGGAGGAGCTGTGTTCGAAGAGGTCCTCGGTCTGCCAGCCCATCCGTTGACCGTCCACGCCCCCATCGTTCTGGTGCCGCTGCTGATCATGGTGGCGCTCGGGTACGCGCTGATTCCGCCGCTACGCCGTGCCCTCGGTCTTGCCCTGGTCGTGCTCTCGATGCTTGCCCCGGCATCGGTCTGGGGCGCCCGGGAGGCCGGCTTCGCGTTCCGGGAACGCCTCGCCGCCCGTGACATGATGCCCGCGGAGCTGTCCGCTCAGGTCGACGAGCACGCCACGGCCAGCCTCCGGCTGTTCTGGTTCACCGTTGCGCTCGGCGTCGTCGGGTTGGTGCTGGCGATGGTCGGGCGTGCGATGCGGCGTAGCCCCGAGGAGGAGTACGAGTCGGAAAGCGGCTCGGGGCGCGGTGTCCTGATCGTGATAGCGGTCCTGCTGGCGATCGCCGTACTGGGGCTGTCCGGTGCGAGCGGGTACTACCTGTTCGAGACCGGCGACAGCGGTTCCCGGATGGTGTGGGAAGGCTCGTAAGGGATCCGCCACCAACCAGCGCTGGCACAGCGGAACTCGTGCGGGTGCAGCTGGCCCGCGGCAGCGGGGACCTCGCCGATCAGCGGTGCGATCGTGGCGAGGTCGGGCAGGTTCGTACGGTGCACCAGCTCCGGCTCCGTGGGCCAGGAGCCGATGACGAGGCGGCATTCGATCCCGCGCCGCTGGAGCGCCTCGACGGTGAGCGCGGTGTGGTTGAGAGTGCCCAGGTCCGGGCGTATCACCACGATGGCGGGTGCGCCGACCGCGACAGCGAGGTCCGCGACCGTCCACACGGCGCCGTCAGCTGAGCACCCCATCGACACCAGGAGCCCTCCGGCGCCTTCGACCAGCACCAGGTCGTGGTCGCGGGCGAGGTCGCGTACCGCCTCCGTGGCGGTGTCCATCGGCAACGGCGGCAGACCGGCGACCCGGGCGGCGGTCAGCGGCGCGAGTGGGTCGGGGTAGCGGGTCAGCGTGGTGACGGAGGTCGGCGCGGCCAGCTTCGCGACGGTGGCGGCATCGTCGTCGTCTCCGGTCTGCGCCGGCTTCAACACCGCGACCCGTACCCCGGCGGCTTCACAGGTCGCGGCGATCGCGGCGGTCACGATCGTCTTGCCGACCCCGGTGTCGGTGCCGGTGACCAGCACCGGCCCCCGCCAGTTGGTGACCGGTCCGCCCGACCACGGACCCTGGCCCCGCCGCTCACGGGTGGTCGGCGGCGGAACTCCGCCGGTCACGGCGCCGGCTTCACAGTCACGGCGCTGCCTTCACAGTCACCGCGCCGCCTTCAGAATCACGGCGCCGCCTTCGCGATCACGGCGAGGGCATGGTCGAAGTCTTCGCGGCGTACCCCCGTGTTGATGGTCAGCCGGAGCCGCGACCGGGAGTCCGGCGTGGACGGTGGCCGGAAACAGCCGACCGCGACACCGGCCGCGGCACAGGCCGCGGCCCAGGCCACCGCCTCCTCCGGGCCGGGTGCGGTCACCGAGACCACCCCGGCGTCGGGACGGGAAACCTCCAGACCGGCCGACGACAGCGCCTCGACCGCCTGTCGGGCGCGGGCCGCCAGCTCGGCCCGGGCGTCGTCGGCATCACGCAGCACGGCGAGTCCGGCGCGCGCGCCAGCGGCGACCGCGGGGGGCAGCGCGGTGTCGAAGATGAACGTACGGCCGGCGTCGATCAGGTGCCGGATCAGCGGTTCCGGCCCGGCGAGGACCCCGCCGGAGGCGCCCACCGCCTTCGACAACGTGGCCGTGACCACGAGGTTCGAGGCCCCGGCGAGCCCGGCCGCTGCCACCCCACCGGCGCCGTGCCGGCCCAGTACGCCGAGCCCGTGCGCGTCATCGACCAGCAGTACCGCGTCGTGGGCCAGGCACGCCTGGTGCAGCTCGGCCAGCGGGGCGAGGTCACCGTCGACGGAGAACACCGACTCGGTGACCACCAGCGCCGGCCCGCCAGCCTGCCTGAGCGCCGCTTCGACGGCGGACACCGAGGCGTGCGGCACCACCACGGTGGCAGCGCGGGCGGACCGGCAGCCGTCGATCAAGGAGGCATGTACGTGTGCGTCGGAGACGATCGTGGCGCCTGGCGGGGCGAGTGCCCGTACCGCGCCGAGGTTGGCCAGGTAGCCGGAGGAGTACGCCAGCGCGGCCGGCCAGCCGAGCAGGTCAGCCAGATCGTGTTCGAGTGCGGCGTGCTCGGTGGTGGTGCCGCGTACCAGCCGGGAGCCGGTGGCGCCGAGCCCGTACCGGTCGAGTGCCTGGCGCGCGGCGGCCACCACGGAGGGGTGCCGCGACAGCCCGAGGTAGTCGTTGCCGGCGAGGTCGATGACGGAGTCGGTGGCGTCACGTACCCGCAGATTCCGGGTGAGTCCGGCACGTGCCCGCGCGCGTGCCTCCCGCCGCAGCCCCGCGACCCAGTCCGCCATGCCACCTCCTCTGTCCTGCTCGTCTGCCCAGCTTCCGGTTCACGTCGCTACGGCACCAGGCGGAGGCTGCGCTTCACGCCTCCGCGGGGGACCCGCACATGGTGCGCTGGCGCTCGCTGAGATGCTCACTCAGCTTCGTCTCGCGTGGCAGTGGTCACGATGCCGGCTTGGAGACTACCCACAGGTCGTCTTGTAGGGTCAGCACAACCTCAGCGTCCTGACCAGGAGGTATATGTGGCAGACATCCTCTCCCAGGCCCGCGAGCGCGTGCTCGAAGGCGGGCGCGGGCTGGACGAGGCAGGTGTCCTCGACATCCTGCGGCTACCTGACCAGCAGCTCGGGGCCGCCCTCGATCTGGCACACCAGGTGCGGATGCGGTGGTGCGGTCCGGACGTCGAGGTGGAGGGCATCGTCTCGCTGAAGACCGGAGGATGCCCCGAGGACTGCCACTTCTGCTCCCAGTCCGGCTTGTTCTCCTCACCGGTACGCGGTGTGTGGCTGAACATCCCCGAGCTTGTCGAGGCGGCGAAGCAGACGGCGGCGACCGGGGCCACCGAGTTCTGCATCGTGGCGGCGGTACGCGGCCCGGACGACCGGATGATGAAGCAGGTACGCGAGGGGGTCGCCGCGATCAGGGAAGCGGTCGACATCAACATCGCCGCGTCGATCGGGATGCTCACCCAACAGCAGGTCGACGAGCTGGTCGAGATCGGGGTGCACCGGTACAACCACAACCTGGAGACCGCCCGCTCGTACTTCCCGAACGTGGTGTCCACACACTCCTGGGAGGAACGCTGGGACACCCTGCGGATGGTGCGCGACTCCGGTATGGAGGTCTGCTGCGGTGGCATCCTCGGGCTGGGGGAGACCCTCGAACAGCGTGCTGAGTTCGCGATACAGCTCGCGGGGCTGGACCCGCACGAGGTGCCGTTGAACTTCCTCAACCCGCGCCCGGGCACGCCGCTGGGGGACCGGCCCGTGGTGGAACCCCGCGACGCGTTGCGCGCCATCGCCGCGTTCCGGCTCGCGTTGCCGAAGACCATCCTGCGGTACGCCGGGGGCCGCGAAATCACCCTGGGTGACCTGGGCACCCGGGACGGCCTGCTGGGCGGCGTGAACGCGGTGATCGTCGGCAACTACCTGACCACCCTGGGGCGCCCCGCGAACGCTGACCTGGAGCTGTTGGCGGAGCTGAAGATGCCGGTCAAGGCGTTGAACGCCACCCTGTGACGAGCCATCCAGTGACGATGGAACCGCTGTGGTGCGACCGCTGCGGCGGGGCACTCGCCGACGATCACGCGAAGTGTCTCGGGGAGCGCCGGCTGGAGCCACCGCGTTACTGCCGGTACTGCCAGCGACGGATGAAGGTGCAGGTGCTCCCGACCGGGTGGCACGCCACGTGTGTCGAGCACGGCATGGTTGAACGTAACCACTAGCGGGTGCTGGCGGCCGGCTGCGAAAGAGTGATCCACTGCACCTCCAGGATCCACGGGGTGCGGGGAGGAATCATGCGGACCAGCCACGTCCGGGCCACGCCGCCCAGCCGTCGGGCCAACGCATTCGCGGCTGTCCTCGGGAGTCTGGTCGCGATCACGGTCGCGGTATCCGGCTGCGGCGACTGCTGATGGTGGGCAGAAGCCGGCAGCGGCGGGGTCGTCGGCCGTGCCCGAGACCTCGCCGGTGACCACCCTGGATGCGGGACGCGAAGCATGACCACATGGACGGCGGTCCGGAAATACCGGCCGCGGCGATGCTGGGGTCGCCGGATGCGCCGGACGGGTTCACCGCACAGCCCGATCATGAAGCTCACTGGTGGCTTCCGATGGCGGTGACCTACGGCTGCAACGCTGACGACGTGAGCCCGCCTTCGCGAGCGAGTCGGACCCGGGTCCTTTCGTCCGAGCCGAAGGAGTTCACGGGCATCTACCAGACGGTGTACCGAACCAGCGGCGACTCGGCGTCGGGGTACCTGGCGAAACTGCGGAAGGGTCTGGAGGATTGCGACCCCCCCCGACGGCACCGCGAGCCGTCTCGACCTGGTCGACACCGACATCGCCGGTGACGAGTCGTACCTGATCAAGGACGACGGCGGGGACGGCGTGCAGTACTACGTGGTGGTACGCCAAGGCGAGGTCTTCACCGAGATACTGGCGTCGATGTCGGATGTGACCGAGGAGCGGGCACGCGCCCTGGGAGAGGTCGCCGCCGAGCGGCTGTGCGAAGCCACCAGGTCTTGTTGACCTAGGTCCGGCGGCTAAACGCAGGATGCGATACCGGTGCCGATCACGACGGAGCACCCGGAACCCGGCGGGGTCAGCTGGACCACGCGAGGCCCGTCCGGGATGGCGGTGTCGTGATCGACGTGGAAGCCGATCCATTCGTAGCAGGCTTTGGCGCGGTCCACGTCCGAGACTGGCACCACGACCACTTCGAGGGTCCAGTCACTGGCCGGTCCTCACTTCCGGTCAGCCGACCAGGCGGGCGCAGACTCAGCCGATCAGCCGGGCGCAGACCACGAACAGCAGGACCAGCACGATCGCACCCGCCACGATGCCCACGCCGTACGTGACCGTGCGAGCCTCCCGCTCCGCCTCCTCGATCACCGGCTCGTCCTGCTCCGGCAACGTGCGGGGGGCATGGGGCTCGGCCACCGTCGGGGTGCGCCATCCGGTCGGGGGCGGAGAGTTCGGCGGTGGCCCGTCGTACCCGGGTGGCGCCTCCTCCCGGGCGGCCCCAGCGGCCGGTGGGCTGTCGCCGTTGGCGGGGCGCCGCCAGTACGCGTCCGGGTCCGGTGTGGTCACGGGCCGACGTTACCAACCGTGCGCAGCGCGGCGAGGCGCAGCGCCGCGATCAGGCAGGTGGCGGCGACGACGTACCTCACCGCCGCGTAGTCGAGCACGGCGGCGAGCGCTGCCGCCCCGAGAGGTGCCACCGCCTTCATGAAGGTGGCCGGCGTGTTCTTCGGTGCTGGCCACGGTCGCGTACCCGGCGGTGCCGTAGCCAACGGTCAGGCCGACTCAACAGACACCGACAGCACCCCCGGCAGTCCGGTGACCGCCGCCGCGAGCGGTGCCGGATAACCCAGCGAGATCAGGTGCGACACCAGGTGCACCGCTATCGCCGCGAGTGCTACGCCGTGCACCACGAACCCCACCGTGAGCAGCCAGAACCCCGGGTCCCGGGGTGCGGCCCGCCGGCTCGCCGAGCCGGATCCGTCACGGCGACCAGGATCGCGAACGCCGGCTCGTACAACGTCATGGCACCCCGGTGGCGCGCGGTCGGTGGCGGCAGCGGCAGCGCCGCGGGTCGTCACCCGCAGCAGCCGCCCGAGGGCTTCGCCGCCGTGGTGGTGCCGGGCGCGCCGGTCGCGGTGGTGTCGACCAGGTTGAGCAGGCCGCCCGCCAGGCCCGTACCGAGTCCCCGGCCGGCTCCCGGGCCGGTGGCGGCGCCGGAACCCCGGGTGAACTCGGCCGGGTCGCTGGAGCAGACTCCGGTCTCGGGTAGCTCCAGGCGTACGTCGCGGGCGGCCTCCCAGTCGCCGTCCACCGCGGCCACCACGGAGCGGACCTGTTCGTACCCGGTGGCGAGCAGGAAGGTGGGCGCCCGCCCGTACGACTTGACGCCGACCGCGTAGTACCCGGTGTCCGGGTGGCTGAGCTGGTCCACGCCGTGCGCCGGCACCGTGCCGCAGGAGTGCTGGTTTGGGTCGATCAGCGGGGCCAGCGCGCGGGTGGTGCCGAGCACCGGGTCCAGGTCGAGCCGCAGTTCAGCGGCGATGTCGTGGTCGGGACGGAAGCCGGTGGCGTTCACGACCCGGTCGGCGACGACGCGTCGCTCGCCGGGCTGGTGTGGTGCGGTGGCCACCAGGGCCAGCCGGTCGCCGTCGGGTTTCACCGCACTCGTCGCGAAGCCGGTCACCAACTCGATGGTTCCGTCCTGCACCAGGTCGCGCACCCGGGCGCCGAGCGCCCCGCGAGCGGGAAGCTGGTCGGCGTCGCCGCCGCCGTAGGTACGGCCAGGGCTGCCGCCGCGAATCACCCAGACCACCTCGGTGCCCGGCACCTGCGTGGCCAGTTCGGCCAGGTCCAACAGCGTCGTGGCCGCCGAGTGGCCGGCTCCCACCACCGCGGTACGGCGTCCAGCGAACCGCTCCCGATCCACGCCGAGTACGTCCGGCAGTGCGGAGATCACGCGCCCGTCGGTGACCGCGTCCGGCTCGCCGTGGGCGGGGATGCCGTACCCACCGAGGACGTTGGGGGTACGCCAGGTCCCGGAGGCGTCGACCACGGCACGGCCGACGATCTCGTCGCCGTCGGCGAGCCGTACCAGGAATGGCGCCTGGTCCCGGCCGGTGGACCGTACCCGGTCGAACCCGAGCCGGGTGATCGTGGTGACCCGGGCGCCGTACCGGATCCGGCCGGCGAGCGTCGGTAGCTTCGCCAGCGGCTGCAGGTACGACTCGATCAGCTCGCCGCCGGTGGGGAGCGCATCGGGGTCCGGTGCCACCCAGCCGTCGGCTTCCAGGAGCCGCCGCGCGGCGGCGTCGATGTCGTACCGCCAGGGCGAGAAGAGCCGCACCTGGCGCCACTCGGCGATCGAGGCCGCGACCGTGTCGCCGGACTCCAGGACCAGGAACTCGACGTCACGTTCGGCGAGGTGGGCGGCGGCGGCGAGCCCGACCGGGCCGGCGCCGACCACCAGTACGGGAAGTCGTGGCATGCGTACTCCCAAAGGCTGGTACGTCCGGAACGGGTGACCCGACCGGGGCGTTGTCTCGACAGATGTCTAAACAGGTTTCCCAGCTTGCATGCTGTTTCCAATCCTGTCAATCTAGACGCATGTCGAATCAGGTGCTCGCTGGACGCGCGGGCGCGGCGGACGTCGCAGCAGCGACCACCCGCGGCACGCCCGTCCCGGTGCGGCCGCAATCTCGCCAGGGCACGGTGCCGGCACCGGCAGCGTGCTGCCCCCCGCTGATCGCTGAGTCCCTGGACGTGGCCCGGTCCTCCGAGATCGCGAAGGTGTTCAAGGCTCTCGGAGACCCGGTACGGGTGCGGCTGCTCTCCCGTATCGCCTCGGCGCCTGGCGAGACCTGTGTCTGCGACCTGACCGATGGCTTCGACGTTTCCGGGCCCACCATCTCGCACCACCTGAAGACCCTCCGCGAGGCGGGTCTGGTGGACTGCGAGCGTCGCGGCACCTGGGTCTACTACCGGGTGATTCCGGAACGCATGGCGTGGCTGTCCGCGCTACTCGCCGCGCCCGGTCTCCACGCCACCGCAGAGCACACCCAGATGGAGGGCGCTGGACGTGGCTGACAAGCCGACCGTGTTGTTCGTCTGTGTCCACAACGCGGGGCGTTCCCAGATGGCAGCGGGGTGGCTGCGTCACCTCGCCGGAGACTCGGTGAACGTACGCTCCGCCGGCTCAGCGCCGGGTGAGGCGGTCAATCCGGTGGCGGTCGCGGCGATGGCGGAGGTCGGCGTCGACATCAGTGACGCCGTACCGCGGCGGCTGCGCGACTCCGACGCCGCCGCGGCGGATGTGATCGTGACGATGGGGTGCGGCGACGCCTGCCCGGTCTTTCCGGGCAAGCGGTACACCGACTGGCAGCTCACCGACCCGGCCGGGCAGGAACTCCCGGCGGTACGGAAGGTGCGTGACGACATCCGTACCCGGGTGGCGAAACTGCTCTCAGAACTGCACCCCGGCGCGGCGGCTGCCCTCTAGTCGCCCTGCTCGCCGTTCGAGGCCGCGGCTCCAGGGCCGCGGCGTCGCCGACGGCGCCGCTTCGGCTTGTCGCCGGCTGTCTCCGCCGAGGTGCCGGCAGGGGCCTCCGGCGTGGAAGCAGTGCGCTGCGCGTCACTGTTGCGGCGGGTACGGCGGCGCTGGCGGGTCCGTACCGGCGCCTCTGCGGAGTTCTCCCGGCCCCGGGGTGTCCGGCCCTGGCGACGCCCCTTCTTCGGCTCGATGTCCTCGGTCTGTTCCGCCGAGAGCCCCGCACGGGTCCGCTGGCCGGTCGGGAGGGTGCCTGTGACGCCCTCCGGAATGTGCAGGTCGTCGTAGAGGTACGGCGAGGTGTGGTACGTCTCCGCCGGCTCCGCGGCCCCCACCCCGAGCGCCTTGTGGATCAGTTTCCAGCGGGGCAGGTCCTCCCAGTCCACGAACGTCACCGCGACCCCGGTGGCACCCGCCCGGCCGGTACGCCCGATCCGGTGCACGTACGTGTCCGCGTCGTCCGGACAGTCGTAGTTGATGACGTGGCTGACGCCGGTGACGTCAAGCCCCCGGGCCGCCACGTCGGTGGCCACCAGGATGTCGACCTTGCCGGTACGGAACGCGCGAAGCGCCCGCTCCCGCGCCGCCTGACCCAGGTCGCCGTGCACCGGCGCCGCGGCGAACCCCCGGAAGTCCAGGTCGTCGGCGACCTTCTGCGCGGCCCGCTTGGTACGGCAGAACACCATGGTCAGCGTGCGGTCCTTGGCCTGTAGGATCCGGGCCACCATCTCCAGCTTGTTCATCGGGTGGGTGCGGTAGACGAACTGCTCGGTGTCCGGAGATGGCCCGGTGTCCTGGGTGTGCTCGGCGTGGATGGTCAGTGGCTGGTGCAGGAAGCGACGGGCGATCCGCACGATCGGGTCCGGCATCGTGGCCGAGAACAGCATCGTCTGCCGCCGTTCCGGCAGCATGCTGAGGATCTTCTCGACGTCCTCGGCGAACCCCAGATCGAGCATCCGGTCGGCCTCGTCGAGCACCAGGACGCGTACCCGGTCCAGGCGCAGGTGTCTGCCCTTCGCGAGGTCGAGCAACCGCCCAGGGGTGCCGACCACGAGGTCGACGCCGGAGCGCAACTTGTTGGTCTGCGGCTCGTACGCCACGCCGCCGTAGACCGCGAGCACCCGGATCCGGCGCAGCTTGCCGGCCTGCTCCAGGTCGCGCGAGACCTGCAGGCACAACTCGCGGGTGGGAACCACCACGAGAGCCTGCGGTACGCCGTCAGCGCCCTCGTCCGGGCCCTGCAACTGCTCGAGCATCGGCACGCCGAACCCGAGTGTCTTACCGGTGCCGGTCGGGGCCTGTCCGATCAGGTCGCTGCCACGCATCGCGGCGGGGATCGCGTACTCCTGGATCGCGAAGGCGCGGGTGATCCCGACCTCCTCGAGGGCCGCTACGGTCTCCTGGCGCGCCCCCAGTTCGCGGAACGTCGGGCTGTCCGGCCGTACCGGCGCCCGCGCCGCGAGTTCTTCGATGGCCTCCACCTCTGGTGCCCCGGCGGTGGAATGGTCCAACGCTCGGAGGTCGGTGGGTGTGGTTTCTTCCGTTGTGATGTCTTTTCTCCTTGGCTGTGCGGATTGCTCGGCTACGGCGTTGACATCGCTGTCGCCTCGCACTACGGCGGTGCTACGCAGTGCGCGCCGCACACGACGGGATCGTCGCCGCGTCATCCGCGGCAGACCGGCGGGGGTGGATCCACCCGCATCGGGGTCTATGGTACGCGGGTCGCCGCAGACTCCCGCCGTCGGCACCGTACGCACGTCGTTGTCGGGCACCGTGACACACACCCGCCACATCGAGGACATACGCCCGCCACCTCGGGCCGAGGGTCTGTCGCAGGGCGCCGGGGTGTGGTGCCAGCAGCACAGAGGGTGCCGTGGGGCGGTAGCCTGCCATCGTGTCCGACGCAGATGCCACCACCAACGGCACCGACCCCGCGCCCACCGGCGATGCCCATCCAGCTGTTGCTGACTCCGGCTCCGCCGGCGGTGCGGCACCGGCTGGCGCGGCCGATCCCGACTCCGGCGCCGGTGCAGCGCAGTCCGGAACTGCTGCCGACTCCGGCGCCGACACCGGTGCTTCCGAGTCCGGCGCAGGCGCCGGTACTCCGCCGTCCACAGAGGCGGTCATCGAGCTTCTCAGTGTCCTCGCCTACGGTCACCTGGTCGCCTTCGACACCATGGCCGACGACGCCCGGCTGGCGCCGGACCTGCACCGCCGTGCCGTGCTGTGCGAGATGGCTGCCGGGGAGATGGGGAAGTATCAGCGCCTCGTCGAGCGGATCCAGGAACTCGGCGCCGACCCCGAAGCGACGATGCAGCCGTACGTGCGTTCGCTGGAGGCGTACCACAAGCAGACCCAGCCGCGCGACTGGCTGGAGGGCCTGGTGAAGGCGTACGTGGGCGAGGGCATCGCGGACGACTTCTACCGCGAAGTGGCGGCCTTTCTCGCCTCTCCGGACCGGGAACTGGTGCTCGATGTGCTGCACGACACCAGGTACGCGGACTTCGCGGTCGACGAGATCCGGCAGGCCATCGCGGCGGATCCGAAGCTCGCCAATCGGCTCGCGTTGTGGGCCCGCCGCCTCGTCGGCGAGGCGCTGTCCCAGGCACAACACGTGGCAGCCGAACAGGACGCGCTGACCATGCTGGTGGTCGAAGGCTCCGGTGACCTCGCCGGGGTGGGTGCGATGATCCGCAGGCTCACCTCTGCCCACACCGCGCGGATGACCTTCGCGGGCCTGAACAACTAGCCGGCGACCGGGCCAGGTCCGTCGGCCGCCGTCGGCCCCTGACGCGACAATGGACCCGTTTCATGGCGACACAGCGCGCATGTCCCATGAAACGGGCCCATAGTCAGCGGCGGATGGCCTCCAGGCAGCCGACCCCGGTGGTACGGGCGGTCAACGGGCGGTGAAGCCAACTGGCCGTGGCCCCTGATCCGCGATCTCGACGTACGCCAGCTTGCCCACCGGCACCAGCACCCGGCGTCCCTTCTCGTCGACCAGGCTCAGTAGGCCGTCGTCGTCGGAGAGTGCCTTGGTGACCGCCTGCTCCACCTCAGCAGGTGACATGGCGCTCTCCAACGTCAGCTCGCGAGGCGCGAACTGCACCCCGATCTTGACCTCCACGATGTCTCCTTCACGTGCGGTATGGCGCGCGGCCAGGGCCGGCCACGGGAACGTCTCCGGTGCCGTGCGGTTGCACATTCTGCCGGGCTTCGACGAAGGCTAGCCCGTCGGTTCGTTCTGCAGCGGAAAGCTCGAGATACCCCGCCACGCCAAGGTGGCGAGCAGATCGACGGCCTCGTCGACCGGGACGTCCCGCCCGGTGGTCAACCAGTAACGGGAGGCGACCTCGGCGGCCCCGGTCAGGCCAACCGCCAGCAGCGCGGCACGTTCCCGGCTGACCCCGGTGTCGGCCATGATCGTTTTTGTGACGGCCTCGATGGACGCCTTCTCGATCCGGTCCATCCGTTCCCGCACCGCGGCGTCGTTGCGTAGATCCGACTCGAACACCAGCCGGAAGGCGCCGTCACCGCCGCCGACGAACTCGAAATACGCCCGCATCGTGGCGTTGACCCTGGTCTTGTTGTCCGTGGTCGACGACATCGCGTCCTCGATCCGGGCGATCAGGGCGTCCACGTGCGTGTCCAGCAGGGCGAGGTACAGCTCAAGCTTGCCGGGGAAGTGCTGATACAGGACCGGTTTGCTGACTCCGGCCTGCTCGGCGATCTCGTCCATCGCGGCCGCGTGGTAGCCGCGTGCCACGAACACCTCCTGCGCCGCGGCGAGCAGCTGCTTGCGCCGTGCTGACCTCGGCAACCTGACCGGTCGTCCGTCGGTCTGCGTACCACCGGTCATGAGCACCTCCTGATTGGCGTACCTCTCTTCTCGGGGTGCGCACGTGATTAGCGAGCCTAACCTGTCAACTATCCGGTTGCCTCGTTGCTGTGGCTGTCGGGTTCGCTCAAGATTCGTAAGGTTTCCCGCGCCGTTACTCCTCAATCGTGCACCTGATGCACCCGCGCCGCCGCTGCCCGCTCGGCTTCGCCTCTGGGTGGTCTGGCTCGGCTTTCGCCCGCTCCGCTGCTCGCTCGCTGACGCTCGCTGCGATGCTCGCTCGGCTTCGCCTCGCGACCGCTCGCGTACGGCGTGCACACCACGGTAGCCTCCCGGTGTCGGTCGGCTCCCGTAGCGTCCGATTTCGAGCCCACTCAACGTGCCACCGACGGACGCTCAGCCACTTGAGGAGCGCATCGTGTACGAGCCGCCAGCGCGTGACGCGACACCGCAACGGTCCAGTGCCGCCGAGCGTGACGGCTCTCCGGCGTCGGTGTGGCCGCCGATGCAACTCTGGACCGACCCACCGGCACGGTCGGAGCAGCCGGCCGAGGATCCCAACGCCGGCCGGGGCCAGTTGTCTGAGCAGTTCTGGCGGCGGTCTGAGGTCCGCAACGGCGGTCAGTGGGACGACGAGGCGTACGACGGCCGGACCCACGAGGCGAACGTGGTGCCGTTGCCGAGTGCCCAGGTGTCGCCGGCCCCCGCGGTACAGGAGCCGCCGAGTGTCGAGGGCACGGGCCGGGCAGCCGCACTGCGGGAACGTCCGCGGCCGTTGGGGCCACCACCGGCAACCGCGGCGAGTCTCGGCATGGAGGACGCACCGACCGGCGAGTTTCCCCGGTGGGGGACCGGGCTGGTGCCGCCGTTGGAAGACGTTGCGGAGGTGTCCGGAGAGGCCGTCGCAGACGTGTTGTCAGAGCCCACGCTGCACCGTCTGAACGGGCCGGCACGCGACCCCAGCGGTGGCGCGCGAACCGCGAACGACCGTACGTTGCCGTCGATGCCGTCCATGATCCCGTTGCCGCCCGGACCCACGTCGGATGAGCAGGGCACCTGGACCGACCCGCCGCCACGGGGAATCGCCGCCGTCCCGGAGTCGGATGCGTCAGTGCGGGCCGAGCGGGCCACCGGGCCTGGCAGGGACGGCGCCGGTACGCCGCCCGTTCCAGCCGCCCGCAGCAACGGCGGTACACAGACCGGCCTGCCCGCTCGGGCGTCCGGCCAGCCCGTACCGGATCCCCATGGCCGTGGCCACGGGACCGCCCGGAATCCTGGTACGACCATCCCGGCCGCGCGGGACGGTGGCACGAGGCCGGTGGACCGGTTCCCCCGGCGTACCGAGCCTTCGATACCGCATCCGACCGATCCCGCCGGCCGGGACGCTGCCTCGACGCCATCGGACCGACCTCGGCGTACCGAGCCTGTAGGGCCGCACCTGACCGACCCGCCCGCCGTGCTGGGCGAGCCCCGGAGACGGGCCGGCGGCCACGCTTCAGGGCAGGTCTGGCCGGCGGGACGGACGGCACATTCGGGCCAGCGTGCACCGTTGGAGCCGGTGCGGGACAGCCCGCCCGAGCAGCCGGACGGGGGCACCTCGGGGGTGCCGCACCAGCCCGACGAACAGACGCCAGACGCCGCGCCCGTCGGCCGCTTCAGTGATCCGCTCACCGGTCCCTTGCCGACTGTGCAACCGATACTCGCGGTGCCCGAAGGGCTGATCGCCGGACCTGTACCGGGCTGGCTTGAACTGATGCGGATGGACGCCCAGGAGCCGCCCGCGCCCGAAAGCGTCGCGACCGCACCCGAGGCCGCCGGGACCGCACCGGAGGCCACCACCCCCGGTGTCGCCCAGGAGCACACCGTGGCGGATGGCCCGACCGCGCCAAGCATCGGCAGTACGGCGAACTATGGGCACGTGCCGAACGGCAGGTCCGCGCCCAGCGCTGGGGTCGCCGGCACCCCACCGAGCGCTACGTTGGCGCCGGGAGCTGGGGTCGCGCCGACCACCGGCACTCCGCCGAGCGTTGCGTCTGTGCCGGGTGTTGGGGTTGCGCCATCAACCGGCACCCCACCGAGCGTTGCGTCTGTGCCGGGTGTTGGGGTTGCGCCATCAACCGGCACTCCGCCGAACGTTGCGTCTGTGCCGGGCGCTGGGGCGGCGCCGTCTACCGGCACCCTGCCGAATGATGGCCCCGTGCCGAGCGGTGCGCCCGCGACGGACGGCTGGACCGGACCGCCCTTCGTCGGTGGTGTACCGCGGCCTCCGGACCGCGAGCCGGCGGAGCACCCCGGCACCCCAGAGGGGCGGCAGATGCGGCCCGTTCCGCAGGTGGATCCGGACCCGGCGATGGAGTCGGACGGCCCCCCGATGCAGCCCGTCGTGGCGGCTCCGGACACAACGCCGACGATGCCGACCCCCGTGCCAGCACCATGGGCAACGGGACCCGCGCCGGTACCGCCGCCAGCGGCGCCGGACGTGCCACAGGAGGATTCATCGCGAGCCGAGCCCGCTGCGCCCCGGCAGACCCCACCGACAACTGGCGGCGCGGACAACGGAGCGGACGCGGGCGCCGCCACCGTACTCACGGCGGTGCGCGAACTCCCCGGGGTCCGGGATGCCGAGCTGGTGGGCGAGCCGGGCCGGCAACAGGTGCTCCGGCTGGATCTGGTGGCCACCGTGGATCCCCACACGGTGGGCCGACAGGCCGCCGCGCTCCTCAAGGACCAGCTCGGCGTGCACGCCGCCGTACGGGCCCGCAGCGAGAGCGCTGGCCGATATCTGCCACAACCACAGCGGGCGGGCGAGGAGGCCCGTTCGGAGGATTCGACGCGTGGCCACCGCCGTAGCGACGGCGCTGACCGCGCGGCGGGTGGTCACGGCGAGTCATCCGCTCCGGCGGTGTCAGTGGAGCAGGTGCAGGTGGTGACCGCCGGCCTCGAAGCCGCGGTGGAGGTGGGCCTGGCGGTTTCCGGGGTACGGGTCGCGGGGCGGGCATCCGGGCCGGCGCACGATTGGCACGTGTTGCGTGCGGCCGTGACCGCCACCACGGAGGCGTTGGGGATGTTGCTGGCGGGCCGTGCCAGGCTCGCGCTGGAGTACGCCGAGCTGGTCCCCGCAGGCCCGGCACGGGTCGCCGTGGTGTCGCTATTGCTGCTGTCCAGCAACGGAACGGAACGGGTCGCTGGTGCCGCGCCGGTGCGGGGCGAGGCGCCTGATGCGGCCGTACTCGCCACGATCGCCGCGATCCAGCACCGGCTGGCCGATCTGCTCGACGACGCCGCGATCGGGCGCTGAACGCAGGTGGGTCCTCTGACGGGCGCACGCCGGTGCGCCTCAAACCGCCAGAGCGACCACTCCGGTCGCCGCGGGGCGCCGTCATCCGGCCGCCCTGTCCGTGGTGGTCGATGAGGCTGGAATGACGGTCGTGGGCGCCTGCCACCGACGCGTTCCGGTGCCTCGGCGGTCGGAGTTGCGACACGTACCCCCGGTTTCTTGGTCACTTAGCGTAGAAACGCTGCATAACGGGCACACTAGGTGCCGTGAGACGTGCGCGCCTGGCCCCGGAGACAGCACTGCCCACTGGACTCGGCGAACTGCATCCACCGTGGCCGGGGGAGGCGGTGTTGCTGGATGGGCGTACCACCTATCTGCGTCACACGCCGCCGGCCGCCGCGACGGCCGAGCCGGCCCTGTACGTGCACGGTCTGGGCGGCTCTTCCCAGAACTGGACCGATGTCGCCGGGCTGCTCGCCGGTCGGTTGGACGGGTACGCGCTCGACCTGCCCGGTTTCGGCCGCAGCGAGCCCGCACGGAGGTACACCCTGGCGGCGCTGGCGGACCGGGTGATACGGGTGATCGAGCACATCGGCGCCGGGCCGGTGCATCTGTTCGGCAACTCGCTGGGCGGCGCGGTGTCGGTACGGGTGGCCGCCACCCGGCCGGATCTGGTGCGTACGTTGACCCTGATCTCGCCGGCGATGCCGTTCATGGAGGCCTGGCGATCGGCCCAGGGTCGTTTTGTGCCGATGTTGCTGATCCCCCGAGTGGAGCGGTTGGCGGCGCGCCGGCTCGCGGCGATCAGCGGCGAGGAACTGGCCCGGCAGGTGATCGACATCTGCTGGGGCGACCCGGACAGCGTGCCGGAGCAACGGCGCGCGGAGGCGGTGGAGGAGGCGAACCGGCGGTTGTCCGTACCGTGGTACGCCGACGCGTACGTCCGGACATTCCGGGGGCTGGTGACGAGCTTCCTGCGTTCGTACCTGCCCGGGTCGGGGTCGTTGTGGCGTCTGGCGGCGCGGGTTGCGGCGCCCACTCTGGTGATCTGGGGACGCCTGGACCGCCTGGTCGACGTGAATCTCGCGCCGCGGGTGGCGGGGACGATCCCGGACAGCCGTCTGTTGATCATCGACGAGGTCGGTCACGTGGCGCAGATGGAACGCCCGGACCTGGTGGCTCGGGCGGTGCTCGGACTGATCGACCGGGCGCCGGAGGCGCAGATCGACCAGGTGCCCGTGGACCAGATGCCAGGAGCCGACACGGATGCGGGGGAGGTGACCGGTGCCGGTACGGACCGGGTGGCGGGTGAGGTACCCGGGACCAGTACGGATGTCGCGGCGGGCGAAACGCCCGGGACCAGCACGGGCGATCTCTGGCGGGCTGGCCCGGCACAGTCGGTTGACACTGGTCGCTGCCACTGAGGTGGCCGTCGGGCTGAAGATCATGACACCCCGCGGCTGCCGATCATGGCAAGCTGTACTCCGATGAATGGTCCTGACTCGTGGCGGCCGCGCCGTCCCGGCGACGCCGTGGACGGCGCTCGGCGTGGGCGTCCCGGCGAGCGACACCCGGACGACTATCCGGGCTACGGTGAGGCGGCCACCGGCCACCCCGGCGACCACGGTGCCTATCCCAGCGACCACGGTGACGGTTACCACGACGATCGCCGCTATCCGTCAGACGAACAGTTCGACCGCGGTGGCCGCGACCGGCGATACCCCGGCGACTACCCGGAGGGCGACCGGCGGCACCAGGACCACTACCAGGACGAATACCCGGACGACGGGCAGTACCAGAACGACGACCGGCGCTACCAGGACGACGATCGCCGGCCGGGCCAGAGCCGACTGCAGCGTCGTGAGGTGGAACGGCGCCGTCAGGCGCAGCGGCGACGCCGTACCGCCGTGCTGGCGATCCTGGTGTTGGCCGGACTGCTGGCGGGGGTGGACTTCGCGCGCGGCGGCCTGCTGGGGCCGTCCCCGGCCGACGTCCAGGCCAGTGGTGACGGCCGGTACATCAATGCGCCGGACCCGGATAACGAGCCGTCGCCGTCCGCGTCCGCATCCGCGTCGCCCAGCAGATCCGGCAAGCCGAGTGTGCCGTACAGCGGGTCCGGGAAGTTCGTCACCGCCAGCGGCGACTCCGAGGTGCTGGGGGACTCCGGTGGAGTGCTCCGCTACCGGGTGCGGATCGAGAAGGACCTCGACCAGGATCCCGCAGAGTTCGCCGAGTACGTCGACACCACGCTCGGCGACAAGCGGAGCTGGATCCGCGGCGGCGACGTACGGCTCCAGCGGGTCTCCTCAGGCCACGACTTCACCGTTTACCTGGCCACTCCGACCACCACGGACCGGCTCTGTGCCCCGTTGTTGACCAGCGGCTTCACCTCCTGCCGGCAGGGAGATAACGTGGTGCTGAACTTCGCCCGCTGGGTGCTGGGGGTGGAGCACTGGGACGGCGACCTCGAGTCGTACCGGCGGTACGTGATCAACCACGAGGTGGGGCACCGACTTGGACACCCGCACGAGCTGTGCAGCGGTAAGGGTGACCCGGCGCCGGTGATGCAGCAGCAGACCCTCAAGCTCGCCGGCTGCAAGGGCAATGCCTGGCCGTACGTCGACGGCAAGCTGCACCGCGGCCCGCCCGGCTCGTACGGCGGCACGTGAGCGGTTCCCGGCGCGTGTCGGACCTCACCCGCGGTCCGGACGATTCCCGCGCAAGAATGGTGAGGCAAGGATGAGTCGTACGAAAGGCAGCACCGTGACCCTGCCACCGCTCGTGGAGCCCGCCGCCGAACTGACCGTCGACGAGGTGCGCCGCTATTCCCGGCATCTGATCATCCCGGACGTGGGTGTCCAGGGCCAGAAACGACTCAAGAACTCTCGCGTGCTGGTGGTCGGCGCCGGAGGGCTCGGCTCGCCCGCGCTGATGTATCTGGCCGCGGCCGGCGTCGGCACCCTCGGCGTGGTCGACTTCGACACCGTCGACGAGTCGAACCTGCAACGTCAGATCATCCACGGAGTCTCCGATCTGGGCCGCCCCAAGGCCGAGTCCGCCGCGGCGAGCATCGCCGAGATCAACCCGCTGGTGAACGTGGTGATCCACAACGAGGCGCTGTCCAACGACAATGTGATGCAGGTCTTCGAGCAGTACGACCTGATCCTCGACGGCACCGACAACTTCGCCACCCGGTACATGGTCAACGACGCCGCGGTGCTGCTCGGCAAGCCGTACGTGTGGGGGTCGATCTACCGGTTCGATGGACAGGCCAGCGTCTTCTGGGCCGAGCAGGGGCCCTGCTACCGCTGCCTGTACCCGGAGCCACCGCCACCAGGGATGGTGCCGTCGTGCGCCGAGGGCGGCGTGCTCGGGGTGCTGTGCGCGTCGATCGGTTCGATCCAGGTGAACGAGGCGATCAAGCTGCTCGCCGGGTTCGGTGACCCACTGGTGGGCAGGCTGATGGTCTACGACGCGCTGGAGATGTCGTACCGCTCGATCAAGGTGCGGAAGGACCCGGACTGCGCGATCTGCGGCGAGAACCCGACCGTCACCGGGCTGATCGACTACGACGACTTCTGCGGCGCGGTGTCCGAGGAAGCCGCCGACGCGACGAAGGGTTCGACCATCACCGCGGTGGAGCTCAAGGAGTGGATCGACGCCGGGAAGGACTTCCACCTGGTCGACGTACGGGAACCGGCCGAGTACGAGATCGTGAAGATCCCCGGCTCGGTGCTGATCCCGAAGGGCGACATCCTCTCCGGGGAGGCGCTGTCGGAGCTGCCCCAGGACAAGCAGCTGGTGCTGCATTGCAAGTCCGGGGTGCGTTCCGCGGAGGCGCTCGCAGCGGTGAAGGCGGCCGGGTTCTCCGACGCGGTGCACGTACAGGGTGGTGTCGTCGCCTGGGTGAACCAGGTCGACCCGTCGCTGCCGTCGTACTGAGCCGGTGGCCGGTGACGCTCACCCGGGCGGACGTGGTCGCGTGGTGACGCGGGCGGATGTGCTCGCTGCCGCGTCCCGGATCGAGGGCCGGGTGCGGCGTACCCCGACCGCGGAGATCGACGGTGGCGTGCTGCTGAAGCTGGAGTTTCTGCAGCACACCGGCTCGTTCAAGGCCCGGGGAGCGTTCAACCGGATCCTGACCGCGAAGGAGTCGGGCGAGCTGACCGACGCGGGGGTGATCGCGGCCTCCGGCGGCAACGCGGGGATGGCGTACGCGTACGCGGCGGCCGCGCTCGGGGTTCCCGCCGAGGTGCACCTGCCGGAGATGGCGCCGCCGGTGAAGGTCGCCAAGCTGCGGGAGCTCGGCGCCTCGGTGGTGCAGCACGGCAAGGAGTTCGCGGAGGCGTACGAGGCGGCGCGCCGGCGGGAACGGGAGACGGGGGCGATCTTCGGCCACCCGTACGACCAGCCGGAGGTGGTGGCGGGCCAGGGCACCTTGGCGCTGGAGCTACCCGACGATGTGGACACGGTGCTGGTCGCGGTCGGCGGCGGCGGGTTGATCGCCGGAATCGCCGCCGCGCTGGAAGGCCGGGCGGATGTGGTCGGGGTGGAGCCGACGACCTGCCCGACGATGCACGCCGCGCTAGAGGCCGGCGAGCCGGTGGACGTGGAGATCAGCGGGATCGCTGCGGACTCGTTGGGGGCTCGGCGGCTGGGCGAGATCGCGTACCAGACCGTGGTCCGGTGCGGGGTGCGTTCGGTACTGGTGAGCGAGGACGCCGTGATCGACGCCCGTCAGGCGCTGTGGCGGCAGTACCGGCTCGCGGTGGAGCACGGCGGCGCGGCGGCCTGGGCGGCGCTGGCGAGCCAGGCGTACCAACCGGCGGTCGCGGAGCGGGTCGCGGTGGTGATGTGCGGCGCCAACACCGACCCGTCCGATCTGGTGTGAAGCGTTAATATGTCTTTATGCGCACCACCGTAGACCTACCGGACGATCTCTTCCGTGCCGCCAAGGCCGAAGCCGCCGCGCGCGGTGAAACCCTCAAAGACTTCCTAGCTCGCGCCGTCACCCACGAGCTGGGCACCGCCACACCGGCGTCCCGGCGTGGCCGGAGGATGAAGCTGCCGATCATTCCTAGCAGCGGCGGTCCCAAGATCAACCTCACGAACGAACAGATTGAGGAAATCTTCGCTGCCGAAGAAGCTGAGCACTACTACGGGAAGTACATCGATGCTTCTTGACGTGGGCGTGTGGCTAGCCGCGGCATGGGCAGACCATCAATTCCACTCCCGGGTGCGGGACTGGCTCAGCGACCGCACTGAGAATCTGGCCATGTGTCGGGTCGCGCAAATGGGCGTGCTGAGACTGTTGTCGACCCCTGCCGTGATGGGCACACAGGTACTGAGTCGGGCCGAGGCCTGGATGGCGGTTGACCGGCTGCGCGACGATGACCGGGTGGGGTGGGCCCTGGAGCCACCGAACCTGGAGCCGGTGTGGCGAGCGATCTCCGCCCGTCCCGACAACAGCCACCGGCTCTGGACTGACGACTACCTGGCGGCGTTCGCGCAGGTCAGTGGCATGACGCTGGCGACGCTGGATCGAGGCTTCAAGCGGCGCTACCCATCCGTGTCCGTCGAGACCCTGCTCTGAGCCGATGGATGAGGAGTACGTCGAGGCGGTGCTGTCCCTTGTGGAGCGGATCCCGCCGGGTCGGGTGATGTCGTACGGCACGGTGTCCGCGTGGGTACGGGAAGCGACCGGTCGGGGCTCCGCCCGTACCGTCGGGAACGTGATGGCGCGCTACGGCGGCGCCGTACCGTGGCATCGGGTGGTGGCCGCCAACGGGCGGCTGCAGCCCGGTCACGAGATCGAATCCCGGCAGCGTCTGGTCGGGGAGGGTGCGCCGTTGCGGGGTGACAAGGTCGACATGGCGCGGGCGAACTGGTGGCCGGACACCTGAGCTGAGGCCACCCCTGGCGCAGGCCCGGCGCACACGACCCCGAGCGGAGGGCCGAGGTTCACAGCAGGACGCCCACTCCACCACGGCGCGGGTCGCCGCCCACCCCGGTGCGCCCGACCGCGCTCGCCCCGCCGAAGTAGTGGTTGAGACCGTCCCAGCGGTGGACCGGGTAACCGGCCGCGGCGAGCGCGTCGAGTTCGTCCTCGGGCACCCCTGTCTCGGTGTGGACCACACCGTCGTACACGTGAAACCGGGGCCGGGCGATCGCCGCACCGGGGTCGAGCCCGTCGATCAGCACCCCGACGAGGGTGTGCAGCAGCGCGGTACGGATCCGCGACGCGCCCGCCGCGCCCGCCGCGAGCACCAGCGCATCCCGCGGCGCCGGTGCTCGCGCTCCGGTCTGTTCCAGCCTGGCGGTGCCCGGCGGCTGCAACTGTGGTCCGGTCACCACGAGCGGGCACATCATGCTGGACACCCGCTGCCCAGGGACGCTGCCCTCGATGATCAACTCGGCTTCCCCGAGCATCGAGTTGAGGTGGACTCCGAACCCCGGCAACCACACCCCGGCGCCCAGGCCGAGAGTCGTGGTGACCACACAGGCGTTGCCTTCGGGGTCCACCACGGCGATGTTGGTG
>JBOGDK010000008.1:0-35339 GCA_050701795.1 Micromonosporaceae bacterium | reverse complement strand
GAACATACACATCGCTGCAGGTTGTGCCGCATGTCTGCCGGCTGGGGCAAGCGCAGACCCGTTCGAGGAGCGGCAAGTCCCCATCAGGCAGGCCCGCCGAGGCGACCTGTAATCCGGTTTGGGATCTTCGGCAGGCGTCGGGTACAGTCATCTCCCGGTGCACGCGCGCCGATGGGGTATGGGGTAATTGGCAGCCCGACTGGTTCTGGCCCAGTTAGTCTAGGTTCGAGTCCTGGTACCCCAGCCATCAGTGCCAAGGCACTGAGGTGCACGGTCCCGTCGTCTAGTGGCCTAGGACGCCGCCCTCTCAAGGCGGTAGCGCCGGTTCGAATCCGGTCGGGACTACATCGCTGGAGGCCCCGGTCTGCGGAGAACGCAGACCGGGGCTCTTTCGTTATGTCGTGTGGGGGGCGACCCCCCACACCCCCCGGAACCCCGGGCACCTTGCGGTGCGGGTCGCCCTGGGAGCCCGCGCTCCTTGCGGTTTCCGGAATCCCGGGCACCTTGCGGTGCGGCTCGCCGCGACCCCCCACACCCCCGGGACCCCCGGGCACCTTGCGGTGCGGCTCGCCCCGGAACCCCACACCCCGGAACCCCACACCCCGGAACCCCACACCCCGGAACCCCACACCCTCCGCCTTGCGGCGGTTCCGGGCTTCTGGCTTCCGGAAGCCCACCGCGGCTCCGCCACTTGGTGGGGGACGGACGTGGCGACGCGCGGTGCTTAACGGCGTGTCGCCACGTTCCTGGCCGACCAAGTGGGGCGGGCCACTCAGCCCAGGTACTTCTTCACTCCGGGATGCAGTTGTACGGGCTCGGTCTTCGAGGCGACGTCGCGGGTGATGTTCTTCCCCTCGGGGTGCACCTTGGACAGGTCGTCCGTGTGGTCGAACAGCAGCTTCGTCAGGTCGTGCGCGAGCTTGTCGGGCATCTTCTCCGAAACGACCAGCAGGTTCGGCACCGCGATCGTCGGTACGTCGTCCGGCGTGGAGTACGTCGCCTTGGGCAGTGCCTCGGCGAGGTAGATCTCGCCGTACTTCTCCTGCAACGTGGTCAGGTAGTCCTCCAGCGGCAGGAAGACCACGTCGTCCTCCAACGACGTGACCAGGTCGGTGATCCCGGGTGTGGGAAGACCGCCGGACCAGAACAGCGCGTCGAGGTTGCCGTCCTTCATCCCCTGAACGGTCTCCGGCAGTGACAGCGCCTGCTTCCTGATGTCCTTCTCCGGGTCCAGCCCGGCCGCGGCGAGCAGTCGATGCGCGATGTTCTCGGTGCCGGAGTTGGGGCTACCGGTCGAGATCCGCTTCCCGCGCATGTCCTCGAGCTTGGTGATCTTCGACTTCCGCAGTGACACCACCTGGGTGTAGTTGGTGTAGATGCGGGCCAGTGCACGGATCGGCTGCTCGGAGTCGAACGCACCGCTGCCGAGCGCGGCGTCCGCGGCGGCGTCGGCGAGCGTGAACGCGATGTCAGAGTCGCCGCGCGCCACCCTCTGGAGGTTCTCGACCGACGCACCGGTCGCCTCAGCGGTGGCTTTGTAGCCCTTGAGGTGCTTGCTGATGAGGTCCGCGTAGCCGCCGCCGAGCTGGTAGTACACCCCGGTGGTGTTCCCGGTGGCGATCGAGAGGCGGCCTCCCCGGTACGGACCGGAGCCGGCGTCGCCGCGCTCGCCGCCGCAGGCCGCCGCGCCGAGCATCGCGGCGATGGTGCCCGCGGCACCGTAGAGAACTCGGCGGCGGCTGATCGGTAGCTGATTCATGAGGGCTCCTCCTCAGGCAGGGGGTGGGGGGTACGGCGAAGCAGCAGATGCAGCCCGACGGCGGCCGCCAGTACGACGGTGCCCACGACGGCGGCGACCGGTTCCAGGTAGAGCAGCACCACGGCGGCCACGGCCGCGAGCAGCCGCTCCGGCCAGCGTGCGGGGCCGAGCAGCCAGCCACCGGTCACTACCCCGAGTGCGACCACCGCGAGCGCCGCGACCGCCGTCGCGAGCAGCACGTCACCCAGGGACCCGAGCCCCAGCAACGCCTCCCCGGACGGCGCGAGCACGAATGCGAACGGCACCAGGAACGCCGGCAGCGTGTACTTCCAGGTCTGCATCATGGTCTGGAACGCGTTCCCCCGGGTGATCGCCGCGGCGGCGACCGCGGACAGCGCTGTCGGAGGCGTCACCTCCGAGAGAACGGCGTAGTAGAAGATGAACATGTACGTGGCCTCCTGGCCCACCCCCAGGGTCTGCAGCGCGGGTCCGATGATCACCGCGGCGATGATGAACGACGCCGTGACAGGTACGGCAAGCCCCAGGAGCAGTACGGCGATCGCCGACAGCAGCGCGGTGACCAGCAGCATCCCGGCACCGGCTTCGATGATCAGGCTGGACGCCTTGAGGCCGAGCCCGGTGAGGGTGACCACCCCGACGATGATTCCCGCGGCGGCGGTGGTGGCCGCCACCGGAAGCACCCCGGTCGTGCCGGCGGTGAGTGCCTGACCGGCGCGGCGCGGCGTCAGGCGGTTCTTCCGATCCAGGAAGGACAACCCGAGCGCGAGAACCGTGGCGTACACGACGGCACGGAACGGAGACACCTCGTACGCCATCAGCACCACGATCGCGATCAGGGACGAGAAGTGGTAGCCATACCGCAGCAGCAGGCGGCCGAGCCGGGGGGCGTCGAGGTCAACGGAGCGGGCGCCGTAGCGGCGGGCGTCGGCTTCGATGGCGAGGATGATGCCGAGGTAGTACAGCAGCGTCGGTACGGTCGCGAACAGCAGCACCCGCAGATACGACACGTTGAGGTACTCGGCGATGATGAACGCCGCCGCGCCCAGGGTGGGCGGTGACAGGATCGCGCCGATCCCCGCGGCGGCGAGCATGCCACCGCCCTGCTCGGCGGGGTAACCGGCGCGACGCAGGATCGGCCAGGCGACCGAGCCGAGGGAGACCGTGGTGGCGGTCCCGGATCCGGAGACCGTACCGAGCAGGAAGCCGGCCAGCGTGACGGTACGTCCCGGTGCCGCGTTCGAGCGGCGGAACGCGGCGAAGGAGATGTCGATGAAGAACTTTCCGGCACCGGAGTACTCGAGGACCGCGCCGTACACCGCGAACAGCACGATGTACGTGGCCGCGACGTCGAGCGGGACCCCGAACAGCCCTTCGGTGCCCATGTAGAGCTGCACCACGATCCGGTCGAAGTTGTATCCGCGGTGCCCGAGCGTCCAGTCGACGGGCAGGTACCCGCCGTAGTACGCGTACCCGACGAAGCCCAGGCAGATCGCGGGGAGGATTGCCCCGACGGTACGTCTGGTGGCCTCCAGCACCAGCAGCAACAGCAGGATCCCCATCGCGAGATCGAGTGTGGTGGGGGCATAGGTGCGCCGGATGAACTCGTCGAACTGCAGCAACGGATATCCGCAGACCGCCACCGCGATGGCGGCGAGCAGCCAGTCGTACCACGGCGGATTGTCGGCCCTGGTGGCGCCCCTGCGGCGGATCGGCCGGTAACACAGGAACGTCAGGGGCAGTACGAGCGCCAGGAAGCTCATCCGGTACGGCAGTACCGGGATCGGCCGGAACACCCAGTAGAGCGCGTACACCGACACGGCGCCGGCGACGACCGCGACGAGCCGGCCGGTGGGTCCGGTGAGGCCTCTGGCGGGGCGTTCGGCGTCGTACTCGGCGATCAGATCTTCGGGGGTGGTCGTGACGTCGTCCCCGGTGGGGGCTCGATCGCGGGTGGTCGGCTGCTCTTCCGCTGCGGGGTCCTCGGTCTGGGTCTGGCTGGCCGGCGAACCAGTGCGGTCTCCGCCCGGGCGGGAGCCGGCGCCGGTTGAATCGCGGCGCTCCGCAGGGGTGCTCGAACCCGTCACCAGGTCTCCCGCCGTCGTCCATCGGCACGGTGGCGCACTCGGGTCGCACCAGCCCGCGATGCGACCGGAATGTGGCACCGGCCACAGATCTTTTCGGATCGTACACATTGACCGCCGTCGCTGGCCCTGGCTGACGGCGTACCGCCGTGTGGGTCAGGCTCGTACCAACCGGAACAGGTCGGAAGGTTCGGTGGATAGGTGACTCAGGGGCCTTTTGTCGCTACGATGCGTGCTGTAACTCAGTTGCGATGAGGCTGTCGTGGTGGTAAGAAACTTTCGGACCGCGCCGAGGTTCCCGGGTACGGCGTCCAGCACAACAGCGGGGGTGCATGGTGGAGTTCCGTCTACTTGGCCCGTTCGAGGCCCGTACCGCCGCAGGTCCCATCCCTCTCGGGTCGCCACAACAGCGGTTCGTCCTGGTCGCGTTGCTGCTGGAGCCCAACCGGGTCGTGCAGCGCACCCGGCTGATCGACATGATGTGGCCGGACGCCGTTCCGGCGTCCGCCCACAATGCTCTCCAGGTCTACGTGAGCAGGTTGCGCGGGGTGCTGCGCGACTCCTCCGACGGGCAGGCCTGGATTGAGCGGGTCGGCACCGGCTACCGGTTGGTTGTCGACCCGTGCGCTCTCGACGTCAACCGGTTCCACGCGATCGTGTCGGCGGCGCGGACGTTGACCAGTCAGGCCGAGACGGCGGTACGGCTCCGCGAGGCGCTGAGCCTGTGGCGCGGCGAACCGCTCGCCGATCTCGACTCGCCATGGCTCCGGCGTCACGTCTGCAGTGCGTTCTCCGAAGCATGGCTCGACGTCCACGAGGACCTCTTCGAGGCCGAGATGAACTGCGGCAACCACCGCCGGGTACTCCCGGAGATCCGTCGACTGTTCGGCCAGCACCCCACCCGGGAACGGTTGGCGGGACTGCTGATGCGCGCCCTCTACCGCAACGGGCGGCGTGCCGAGGCGCTCGGTGTGTACCGGGAGGTGGCGGCCATCTTCACCGCCGACCTCGGGATCGATCCGAGTGGCGCGCTCGCCACGCTGCATCAGGCGATGCTGCGTAACGAACCCGATTCGAGCGGGGCCTTAAGGGTTCATTAAGTGGCCGTTCAGTCGGCTCCTCGACCATGCGGTGTCCGCACCCGACAGATGAGGAGGCGATCATGAAACAGCTCGGGCGACTGGCCACGATCCTGACCATGGTGGCGGTGGCGCTGTTCGGCATGCCGGCGCTGGCGTCGGCGGCTGAGAAGGCGCCACAGCCAGTGGCGTCCACGTCCAGTAACGGCGACGTCGGCACCCTCGCGGGATGCAACGTCACCCCGAAGGGCGATTTGGTGAACATTCGCCGGTACCCCCGTACGAGTGCCTCACGGATCGGCATTCTCTACGCTCCCAGGCACGCGGACGCGTTGTGCGACGCGGTCTCGGGCGGCACCTACACCGCCTGCGGCGGCACCAGCAGCTGGTGGGTACCGGTCAACTGGAACGGCGCCCGCGGCTATGTCGCATGGCGCTGCGTGCACTGGTACGTCGACTAATTCATCCAGCACGACCGGTGGCCACCGTCACACCACGGGCGGTGGCCACCGTGCTGTCCGGCCGCCGTGGCGCCGGGTGTCGACGCTAGAGGCCGGAGAGGCGTTGCCCGGCGCGTACCACGGCCATCGCGTGGCGTTCCCCGGGGCGGCGGCCGAGTCGTTCGATCGGGCCGGAGACACTCACCGCGGCGATCACCCGGCCGGTACGGTCCCGGATCGGTGCCGACACCGACGCCACCCCGGCTTCGCGCTCCGCGACACTCTGCGCCCAGCCACGACGGCGTACCTCCGCGAGGGTACGGGCGGTGAACTTGCATCGCGGCAAGAGCGGTAGCACGGCCTCGGGCGGCTCCCAGGCCAGCAGCACCTGAGCGGCGGAGCCGGCGAATATCGGCAGTACGGCGCCGACCGGCACGGTGTCCCGTAGCCCGCTGGCACGTTCGGCGGCGGCGACGCAGAGCCGTTCGTCGGCCCGCCGCAGGTAGAGCTGGGCGCTCTCACCGGTCTGGTCCCGGAGCTGCCCCAGGATCGGCTCGGCGGCGGCCAGCAGGACGTCAGGCGCGGCGTTGGCGAACTCGCCGAGTCGGGGGCCGGGACGCCACCGGCCGTGCGGATCGCGTACCAGGATCCGGTGCAGCTCAAGCGCCTGTGCCAACCGGTGCGCGGTGGCCCGGGGCAGCTTCGTACGGTCGACCAGATCCGCCAGGCTGGCGCCTTCCACGCATGCCTCGAGAATCAGGACCGCCTTGTCGAGTACGCCGACTCCGCTGATACTGTGTCCCACAAGACGAGAAGATACCTCCCATAATTCGGGATGTCTACTAGTGTTCGAGCCGCGGGTACATGCCCGCCGGGCCGGTGCGGCGGCCCGGCAGGTCGGCGGTTGCCCGGGGCAGCTCGGGGGAACGGAAGCCGGCCACGTCGCTGAGACCACGGACGCCGGGGAGTAGGACGAGATATGGCACACACACTGGCCGAGAAGATCTGGGATGCGCACGTCGTACGGCAGGCCGACGGCGAACCAGACCTGCTCTACATCGATCTGCACCTGCTCCACGAGGTGACCAGCCCACAGGCCTTCGACGGGCTACGGGGAGCGGGCCGCAAGGTACGCCGTACCGACCTCACCATCGCCACCGAGGACCACAACACCCCGACCGACAGCCTGGTCGAGATCGCCGACCCGGTCTCACGTACCCAGCTGGAGACGTTGCGCCGCAACTGTGCCGAGTTCGGGGTACGGCTGCACCCGTTGGGTGACGCCGAACAGGGTGTGGTGCACGTGATCGGGCCGCAGCTCGGGCTCACCCAGCCCGGGATGACCGTGGTCTGCGGGGACTCCCACACCTCCACCCACGGTGCTTTCGGGGCACTCGCGTTCGGCATCGGGACCAGTGAGGTGGAGCACGTGCTGGCCACCCAGTCGCTGCCGCAGACCCGCCCGAAGACCATGGCGGTCAACGCCACCGGCCAACTCGCGCCCGGTGTCACGGCGAAGGACCTGATCCTGGCGCTGATCAGCCAGGTCGGCACCGGCGGCGGCCAGGGGTACGTCGTGGAGTACCGCGGTGAGGCGTTCCGCTCGCTGTCCATGGAAGGCCGGATGACGGTGGCCAACATGTCGATCGAGTGGGGCGCGAAGGCGGGCATGTTCGCGCCCGACGACACCACGTTCCGGTATCTGGAGGGCCGTACCCACGCGCCGAAGGGCGCCGACTGGGAGCATGCCCTCGACCACTGGCGCGGCCTGGTCACCGACCTCGACGCCAGCTTCGACCGCGAGGTCACCATCGACGCCGCGGCGGTCACCCCGTTCGTCACCTGGGGCACCAACCCGGGCCAGGGGGCGCCGCTGTCCGGGGCCGTACCGGACCCGGCGCAGTACACCGACCCGGTGGAGCGCAACGCCGCCGAACGCGCTCTCGAATACATGGCGCTGACCCCCGGTACGTCGCTGCGCGACATCGACATCGACGTGGTCTTCGTCGGCTCCTGCACCAACGGACGGATCGAGGACCTGCGGATCGCCGCCGACGTGCTGCGCGGCCACAAGGTGGCTCCGGGAGTACGGATGATGGTCGTACCGGGCTCCGCCCGGGTACGGGAACAGGCCGAGCAGGAGGGCCTCGACCGGGTCTTCACCGAGGCAGGTGCGGAGTGGCGGTTCGCCGGCTGCTCGATGTGCCTCGGGATGAACCCCGACAAGTTGTCCGTGGGCGCCCGCTCGGCGTCCACCTCCAACCGCAACTTCGAGGGCCGGCAGGGCAAGGGCGGTCGCACCCACCTGGTGTCGCCGCCGGTCGCCGCCGCCACCGCCGTGACCGGACGTCTGACCGCCCCCGCCGATCTGTGACCCGCCCGGCGTGGCGTCCCACCGCTCCGGGGAGCCCTGGCGGGCGCCACGATCACGAAGACCTCAAGGAGTCGTCATGGAGAAGTTCACGGTTCACACCGGCCGGGGGGTGCCACTGCGCCGCTCCAATGTGGACACCGATCAGATCATCCCCGCGGAGTACCTCAAGCGGGTCTCGCGTACCGGGTTCGAGGACGGACTGTTCCGGGCCTGGCGGGACGACCCGGACTTCGTACTCAACCAGCAGCGGTACGACGGTGCCACGGTGCTGATCGCCGGCCCGGAGTTTGGTACCGGCTCATCCCGGGAACACGCGGTGTGGGCGCTGCAGAACTACGGCTTCCGGGTAGTGGTCTCCGCCCGGTTCGGCGACATCTTCCGGGGCAACTCGCTCAAAGGCGGTTTGCTGCCGGTCCAGCTGCCGCAGCACGCCGTCGAAGCGCTGTGGGCTGCCGTGGAAAGCGACCCGGAGTTGCCTGTAAGCGTCGACGTGGCGGCCTGTGAGGTACGCGCGGCGGACCGCGTCTGGCCCTTTCCGCTGGACGATTTCAGTCGTTGGCGGCTGCTCGAAGGGCTCGACGACATTGACCTGACACTGCGCCATGACGTGGCTATCGGGGAGTACGAACACCGCCGTCCGCCGTGGTTGCCGCGCACCCAGGTCGGATGACCGGCGAAGCTTCGTAAGGCTTTCTCGACCCCACTCACGGAAAAAAATCGGCCAACTGGTCGGATTCCGTTGCGACACAAGGGCTTTTATTGCCAATGTGTTTGTATCGCGGCTGATCGCGGCATAGCGTGCGCGCAGATGGTCTTTGTAAGACCACACGCGAACTTGGGAGGGGAAGTCGTGAACAAGGGCGAGCTTGTCGATGCCCTAGTCAATCGACTGGGGGATAAGAAAAAGGCGAACGATGCACTCGACGCCGTACTGATGGAGATCCAGCGAGCTGTCTCCAAGGGAGACCGGGTTTCGATCACCGGTTTCGGCGTCTTCGAGAAGCGCGAGCGGGGGGCTCGCACGGCTCGTAACCCGCGTACCGGCGAATCGGTGCGGGTACGCAAGACCTCGGTCCCGGCGTTCCGCGCTGGTCAGGCGTTCAAGGACGTGGTGACCGGCAAGAAGCGGCTACCGGCGGGGACGAGGACGACGACCTCCCGGGCCACCGCCGGTACCGGCATGACCAGGGCCGCCCCGGCGACGAAGAGCGCCACCAAGACCGCGACGGCGCGAACCGCCAAGAAGGCGACTCCGACGAGGTCGACGGCGAAGAAGACGGCGGCTAAGAAGACGACAGCAAAGAAGACGACAGCTAAGAAGACCGCGGCGAAGAAGACCACCGCGCGCAAGGCGACGACCAGCAGGGCCACTGCGAAGAAGACCACTGCGAAGAAGACCACCGCGAAGAAGACCGCGGCGCGGAAGACGACGACCGGTAGGGCCACCGTCAAGAAGGCTCCGGCCCGGAAGTCGACAGCGAAGAAGGCCACCGCCAAGAAGACCACCGCGAGGAAGACGGCGACCAGGTCGGCGCGGACGTCAGCAGCCAAGAAGGCGCCTGCCCGGCGGACCGGCACCAAATCCGCGGCGACCAAGAAGGCCACCGCGAAGCGCTCACCGGCGAAGAAGACCGCCCGAAAGGCAACCAGGAGTACCGGCCGCCGGTAGCGGTTCAGGTGGTGTGAGGGCGCCCCGGGAGATAATCCTGGGGCGCCCTATTATGCGGTGAGCCGAGGCGCATTTCATCGACCAATTCCGATATTCCGCCAGTGGGTCTCAGGTTGTCCATTACGGACAGATACCGGAATTAGCGTATGTCAATAGAAAGAAAGTCCGCGGCGACCAGGAGCCGCTCCGCGAAGGAAAGCACCCAACCGTTGCCCGCCGGAGTTCGTACGGTCGGCAGGGCCAGGCCGTCGGAGTCCGCCAGCAGCGCCACGGTGTCCGGGATGACGCCAGCCTGGCTGCACACCACCACAGTGCCGGTGTCGCCGGAGGCCAGATCCAGCAACCGGTTCGCGGTCACCTCGGGAGCCCGGGCGTGCGACTCGGCGTCGAATACGCTGTCGGGCTCGATCTCGAGGTTGCGCCCGGCGGCGAGTGGCTCCAGGGTCTGTACGCAGCGCCGTGGCGTCGCTGAGACCGCGCGTACCGGCGCGAACAGGGCGAGCAGCCCTGTCAACCGTTCCGCGGTACGGGCGCCGACGTCGTCCAGCGGCCGTGTCACGTCCGGCCCGTCCCACTCGCCGGAGGCCGGCGCGTGATGCAGCAGCACCACCGTACGAAGCGGCCGGGGGAGTGCTCCGAACGCCTCCAGCACCGCACCGTCCTGGTGGTACGTGAGGGTCGTGGCGGCCTCGTCCAACGGCAGCCAACGCATCTGGTCCACCTCGGGGCTGGGCGTGAACGGGCTCGTGGTTCCCGCCCGCATCGCCCAGTAGTCCACCGTCTTGTCGGCTGCTCCGCCCGTGGTGGGGACCTGGTAGCTGGTCGACAGCAGGCGTACCCCGACCACGGGGCGTACCCCGGTCTCCTCGATCACCTCCCGGTGGGCCGCCCTCAGCGGTGACTCATCCGCTTCCAGCGTGCCCTTCGGCAGGGTCCAGTCCTGGTAGCGGGGACGGTGGACCAGCGCCACCTCGATCACGCCGTCCCGTTCCCGCCAGAGCAGCCCGCCGGCCGCGCGTACCGTGCTGTCCATCAGACCAACCACTCCGTCGCCGTGTGCCACTTCTGTTCCTGCCATGCGTCGAGGAATGACTCGCGGGCCGAGGTGGCCAGCACATGCTCGCGTTCGATCAGGCGGCCCACCAGGATCGCCAACGTCCGGTCGCCGGGATGGGCCTCGCTGGTGGCGAGCCAGGTACGGGAGGCCCGATCCGCCTCGTGTTCCACGTCCAGCATCGCCACCACCGGCTCCAGAGCTTCGACCAGTCGACGCGCCGGTTCACCCACCACGGGGGTGGCCAGCCGGGTGAGCCGGCGCAACCGGCGTGCGGCGCGCCGTGCCGTACTCCACTCGGCGGTCGTACTGTCGAGCACCAGCTTCTCGGCCGCGTGCGCCAGCCGTTCCCAGAACGTGGCGGCCAACGCGGGGAAGATCTCCGTGGCGCCAGCGTGTGCCGGCTCCCGCAACCGGGGCGCCCGCGCGGTCGACACGAGCCCGTTCAACATCCGGGGGTACCCGGCACCCGCCATCAGCGTCGCGAGCTCGGCGGCGGAACGGGCCGCCCTCTCGTGCAGCGTGGCGTCCAACCGGGCCACCGCTTCGGGGTCCAGCGTCGGGTCGTTCGACTGCGCCAGCCGGGCCCGCAGGTCCCGCGCGGTGACCACACCCCGGATCGCCCCGGCGAGCGCTCGTAACGGCTCCAGCAGCTCACCCCCGGATCCGGTGCCGCCCGCCGACGGGGTCGCCAGCAGCGGCCCGAACACCCGCAGGTCGGTACGTAGCCGGCGGCATGCCATCCGCAGCTGATCCAGCCCGTCGGGGTCGTCCGGGGCGAGCCGCACCACCGGGTCGTACTCCAGCAGCCGGCCGGTTTCCCTGCGCAGCTCCTCGATCAGCACGCCAGCGGCCGACGGGTCGGTGCCGAGGCGTTGGGCGGTCGGCAGGTCCGGCGGTTCGGTGGCGAGCGGCCCGAGCGCCCGTACGTTCTTCGGGGTGAACCCGGCGGTGGCCCCGGCCGCCACCAGCGCGTCGCCCAGCCGGTCGAGCAGGTCCCGGTCACCCTGCCTGCGTTCCACCTCGATCTCACGGAACCGGGAGACCACCCGGCGGCCGTCCAGCACGGAGACGCTGTCGTCGACCAGCTCGGCCAGTAGCGTCCCGGTGGGCCCCAGGACGTGGTACGCGCGCCGCACCGTACTCAGCGCCGCCACCGGGGATAGCGCCGCGCCCCGGGTGTACGCCACCACCAGCCGGGTCAGCTCGTCCGGGGGACGGGAGGCGAGCCCGCGGGCGCTGATCTCGCGGCGGATGCCGGGGGTGCCGTACGGCAGCTTCACCGTCCAGGGTGGACCCGTGTCGCCGCGCCGGTAGCGCAGCGAAGCGCCGTTGCGAGCCAGCCTCAGGTCCGCGGTGTCGTGGTACGTGGTCCGCAACGTCACCGCCGGCTGCTCGGCCATCCCACCGCCCCTGGGTACGGCACCGCGAAGGTCCGGAAGCGCGAACAGGGGGCCGACGTCGTACTTCCGTTCCTCTTCGAGCACGAGTGGCAGCGTAACGGGCGAACCGGTCACAGTGGGCAACTGATCTCAGCCTGGGAGACTCATCATCAACGCGGCGTCAGCTGATACCGGCATCCGACGAGGTCACGGGATGGTGGGCAGGCTCACCCGCACGATTCCGCCGGTAGCGTCCCGTTCCAGGGTGATCCGCTGACCGAGCCGCAGAAAGCGCAGCGGGGACGCGTCGAAGGCGTCGGTGCCGAAGGACACCTCGGTGCCGTCGTCGAGCAGCGCCGTACCGCTGCGGGTGTCGGGGTCGAACGTCGCCACAGTCGCCTGCATGCCCCCATCCTGCCCCGTGCCGAGCCGTGGTGCCCTCGTGTGGCCTGTCGTGGCGTGGCGTGGTGTGGCGCCGTGGCGTGGCGGGCATAACCTGCCGGGTGTGACGGAAGGGATCGCGCCGGTCGAGGCGCTGCGCCGTACCCCGGTGTGGCGCCGGCTGATCTGGTCGTACCGGGTGGTGGCGCTGGGCGGCGTCCTGCTCGGGCTGGGTGCGCTGCTGGCGTGGCTGCGCGTGGGCAACCTGCCGGGCGGAGTGTGCGTACTGGCCGGGCTGTTCCTGATGCCGGTCGGCGGGCTGCTCGGCACCCGCAGCAGGTTCGCGCTGGCGCGGTTGCGGCATACGTACCAGATCGAGGCGCTGCGCCGGGTCGGCCTGGGTGGTGGGGCGACCGCAGGGCGGCGCTGGGACGGCTCCATCGGATACGCCGTCGTGAAGGACTTCCTCACGATGTGGTGAGCGCCCGGGTCGCCGCGCCCAGCCCGAGCAGGGTGGCCTCGGCGAGGTCGGCGCTGGTGTCCACGTCCCGGCGCAGCGACGGCCAGTCTCCAGTCAGCTCGACGGCGCCGCTGTCGGCGTGTGCCGTACCGGAGTGTGGACCGAATCGCGGCTCCAGCGGGATCCCCGGCGTCGCCGCCAGCAGGACCGTCCCGGTCCGCGCCGTGTCGGCCACGTAGCTCCGGGGGTACGCCTCGGCCGCGGTGAGTGCCGCGTCCAGCGCGTCTGGGCGCAACGCCGGCAGGTCCGCCCCGAGCGCGGCGACCGCGGTGCCGGGGTGTCGCCGCCGCGCCCGGTCCGCGCCGTACGCCAGGGCCGGGTTCAACCCCGCGTCCGGTACGTCAGGCACCGCCACGGCGCCCCACTCGGACACGGCGTGCTGCACCACCGGCTCGTCGGTGACCACGAGCACTGCCGTGACCGCTGGCGTGGCCAGGGCCGCCGCCACCGTGTCGGCCGCCAGCGCCAGCACCAGGTCATCGTGCGGCACCCCCGGGGTCGCACCCCGCAGCCGGCTCTTGGCCAGCGAGAGGCGCTTCACCGGAATCACCATGGACCACTGCACCCGCCCATCCTCCACCGGTGCCGTCACGGCGACCTGTGGCGCCACCTGTTCCAGCCAGGGCCGGCACCATAAGCTGTGAGCCACTTTGGCAGGCAGCGAAGCGAGGACGGGTATGGGTAGTGCGCAGGTACGGCGGGTGGCGGTGATGGGCGCCGGCTCGTGGGGTACGACGTTCGCCAAGGTGGTCGCCGACGCGGGCACCGAGGTGTCGCTGTGGGCACGCCGGGCCGAGATCGCCGCCGCCGTCAACGAGCACCGGGAGAACCCGGACTACCTGCCGGGCGTACCGCTGCCGTCGCCGGTCACCGCCACGGACGACCCCGCGGAAGCGCTCGACGGCGCTGGGCTGGTGATTCTCGCGGTGCCGAGTCAGACCTTGCGCGGCAACCTGACGGGTTGGGTGGACGCGATCGAACCGGACGCGACGCTGGTCAGCCTGATGAAGGGGATCGAGCTGGGTACGTTGCTGCGGATGAGCCAGGTGATCACCGAGGTCACCGGCGCCACCTCGAACCGGGTGGCCGTGATCACCGGACCCAACCTCGCCAAGGAGATCGCCGCCGGGCAGCCCACGGCCACCGTGGTCGCCTGCGAGGACCCGGACCGCGGGAAGCTGATCCAGGAGGCCGTGGCGACCCACTACTTCCGGCCGTACACCAACCTCGACGTGGTGGGGTGCGAACTGGGTGGCGCGGTGAAGAACGTGATCGCGTTGGCGTACGGGATGATCTCCGGGATGGGGTTCGGGGACAACACCAAGGGCACCCTGATCACCCGGGGGCTCGCCGAGACCGCCCGGCTCGGCGCGAAACTCGGCGCCGATCCGCTCACCTTCGCCGGGCTGGCGGGGATGGGCGACCTGGTGGCGACCTGCAATTCGCCGCTGTCCCGCAACCACACGTTCGGGGTCCATCTCGGCCAGGGGATGACCCTGGAGCAGGCGCAGGTGGCCACCCGACAGACCGCCGAGGGGGTCAAGAGCTGCCTGGCGATCCGGGATCTGGCGCGCACCCACGGGGTCGAGATGCCGATCACCGAGCAGGTGGAGCGGGTCTGCCACGAGGGTGTGGATCCGCGTGTCGCGGCGGCGGAGTTGATGAAGCGGAGCATGAAAGCCGAGTAGTACGGGCATTACTGGGCGTGCCGGGTGGAGCGTGGGGCTCCACCCACTCACACACGGTTGTAGGGTCTGCCGGATGAGTACGCCGTCGAAGCCACGTGTCGCGATCATCTTCGGTGGTCGCAGCACCGAACACGCGATTTCCTGCGTCAGTGCTGGCAGTGCCGTCGCGGCGCTGGATCCGGCCGAGTTCGAGGTGGTGCCGGTGGGTATCACCCGGCAGGGACGGTGGGTGCTACCGGCCGGCGAGCTGACGGCCGCGATCGAGGACCGGCGGCTCCCCGAGATCACTGACAGTTCCGGTACGGCCGTCGTGCTGTCCGCCGACCCCACCGCGCGCGGCCTGGTGGCCGTGGACGCCACCGACGGGGTGAAGGCGCTGTCGGATGTGGACGTCGTGCTGCCGATGCTGCACGGCCCGTACGGGGAGGACGGCACCATCCAGGGGCTGTTCGAGATGGCCGGCCTGCCGTACGTCGGTTCCGGCGTGTTCGCCAGCGCCGCCGGGATGGACAAGGAGTTCGCGAAGAAGCTGTTCGCCGTCGCCGGCCTGCGCAACGGCCCGTACGCCGTGCTCCGCGCCGGCCAGTCGCTGTCCGACGAGGATTCGCGACGGCTCGGCCTGCCGGTGTTCGTGAAGCCGGCCCGGGGCGGCTCGTCGATCGGCATCTCGAAGGTGTCGGACTGGTCCGAGCTGGACGCCGCGATCGCGCTGGCCCGCGAGTCCGACCCGAAGGTGATCATCGAGGCGTCGTTCAACGGGGTACGCGAGGTCGAGTGCGGCGTACTCGAAGGCGAGTACGGCGGCCCCCCGGAGGCGAGCCTGCCCGCCGAGATCCGGGTGGTCAGCGATCACGAGTTCTACGACTTCGAGGCGAAGTACCTCGACGACTCCTGCGAGTACGACCTGCCCCCGAAGCTGCCGGACGACGTGACGGAGCAGATCCGCGACATGGCCTGCCAGGCGTTCACCGCACTGGACTGCGCCGGCCTCGCGCGGGTGGACTTCTTCGTCACCCAGGACCTGGAGATCTACATCAACGAGATCAACACCATGCCGGGTTTCACCCCGACGTCGATGTTCCCGCAGATGTGGGCCGCGACCGGGCTGGAGTACCCGAAGCTGTTGGCGCGGCTGATCCGTACCGCGCTGCGCCGCGGCGCGGGACTGCACTGAGCGGGAGGCGCGGGGCTGCACTGAGCGGGGCGCGGCCCGGCGCGCTGTGCTGGCTGGCTCCGGCCGCTGGCTGCCCCGGTGGCCGGTAAAGGTCAGGCGGGCTTGTCGGCCGCGGCTGCCTCGGCGTACTCCTTGAGCTGCGCCAACGTGCGCTCGATGTTGCGCTGGTTGTGGACATCGCGGTCGCGGATACCGAACAGCACCCGGTTGACCACCCGCGCCAGCAGCCGGGGGGTCAGCCGGCGAGTGCTCTCCGTGACCCGGCACCCGGAGTCGCTCGGCTCGATGTCGTACCGCCAGAGGGCACTGGGCAGATTCGCGACGCGTACCTTGAACCCGAAACGGCGCGACGGGTCGGCCTCCGTGACCTCGCAGATGGTCGCCCAGCGGCGGCCGCGATGCTGGTTGCGGCCGCGGAACCGGGCCCCGATCACAGCGCCGTCCGCACCGCCGATCCAGACACAGCGGTCGTTCTCGGCGGCCCACCGGGGCATCTCGGGAACGTTCGACACCAGCTCGTACACCAGCGCGGGGGGAGCGGCGATGTCAATGCTGCTCTGCGCAGTCGGCTCAGCCATCGGGGCCTCCTTCTTCCGACCGTGGGGGCCATAGTCTCCCTGACCGACCCGGGACACCAGCCTTCGGGGGACGCGTCACTTGCGGCAGCCGGACGGGGCGTCGGCGTACGGCGGGGTTTTCGCCACGTACCGCGAGAACGCGGCCACCCACTGGCCCGGTTCGGGCCGGGACTTCGGGACGAGTATCGCGACCGGGACCTCGCGGTCGACAGTGGTCCACACGGTGCCGGTACGGTCCGGCAGCCAGCACGCGCCGGACAGCGGGTACACCGTCGCGGTCGACGTGTCAGACAGGGTTTTCCGCGCCACCCCGCAGCGCAGCTGGACCGGGGGTTCGCCGTAGGCGGCGTTCTGCTCGGCGCCGGCGGTGACCTCGCGCTGTGGCAGCGAGCGGATCGTGTCGGGGAGTCGCGCCAGCAGTCCGCGACAGACGGTCGCGGCGCGCGGTGACAGGTCCCGTGCCTCGGCGGACACGGCGGTGGTCGGCACCGGGCTGGGCGAGGAGTCGGGCCGCTGGCCGTCGGACCCGGGTGGCCCGCCGAGCAGCCAGAACGTCAACAGTCCCGCGAGCAGCGCTACCGGCATCGCGACCAGGGTCGCGGTCCATGCGGCGCGCCGGGACGCGGGGTCACTCACGAGAGGTGCACGACGGAGCAGGTCAGCGTACGGGTGATGCCCGGAACCGCCTGCACCTTGCTGACCACCATCTTGCCGAGTTCGTCGACGTTGCGGGCTTCTGTGAGCACCACCACGTCGTACGGTCCGGTGACCGCGTCGACCCGGGCGACACCCGAGATCCCCCCGATCGCCGTAGCCACGTCGCTGGCCTTGCCGACTTCGGTCTGGATGAGGATGTACGCCTGGACCACGGCACGACTCCTTCAGTTGGCTTCCGTCACCACCAGCGCGTGGAAACTGCAGAAACTACCGTACGAGCAGCCCCCCGGGGGCGACACCGGAAAGCCAGTAGTGTTCCGTGAGGTGAGCGACGTGACCTTGACCGGCCGGGCACCCACCACACCGGACACCAGGGGATGATCCCGTCATGACTGTCGGCCAGACCGGAGAGTTCGGGTTGATCTCAGGCATCATCGCGCGGCTCGGTGTCGGGCCGGCGTCGTTGCTGGGTCCCGGAGACGACGCCGCGGTGGTCGCCGCTCCGGACGGAAGAGTCGTCGCGTCGACCGATGTTCTGGTGGACGGCCGGCATTTTCGCCGGGACTGGTCCACCGCGGTGGACGTGGGGCGCCGGGCCGCGGCCGCCAACCTCGCCGACATCGCCGCGATGGGTGCCACACCCACCGCCCTGCTGGTGGCGTTGTGCGCACCGCCGGATCTTGAGGTGAAGTGGGCCCACCAGCTCGCCGACGGGCTGGGAGACGAATGCGCCCGGGTCGGTGCTTCTGTGGTGGGTGGCGACATTTCGTCCAGCCCGACACTGACGATCGCGGTGACCGCGCTGGGTGACCTGGGTGGGGTCGAGCCGGTCACCCGGTCCGGTGCCCGACCGGGGGATGTGATCGCGTACGTCGGGCGGCTCGGCTGGGCGGCGGCCGGCCACACCATCCTGTCCCGCGGTTTCAGGTCCCCGAAGGCGCTGGTGGAGGCGCACCGGCGTCCGGCACCGCCGTACTCGGCTGGCCCGGCGGCGGCCCGGCTCGGGGCCACCTCGATGATCGACATCTCGGACGGGTTGGTGGCCGACCTGGGTCACGTGGCCGATGCCAGTGGCGTCCTGATGGACGTACGCCAGGAGGCGATCGAGATCCCGGCGGCGATGGCCGACGCCGCGACCGCACTCGGCGCGGACCCGTACGACTGGGCGCTCGGGGGCGGTGACGACCACGCCCTGGTGGCGACCTTTCCGCCACGGGTGGAGCTGCCGAAACAGTGGAGCGCGATCGGGCGGGTACGTGACGGCTCCGGCGTCACAGTCGACGGCAAGCCGTACCAGGGGACCGCCGGTTGGGATCACTTCCGGTGACCGTTCGCCGTTTCCGGGGGCGGCTCGGGGGACGGGCCTCGACTAGGCTTCGGCGACCGGCCCAGACCTCAACAAGTGCTGCGAGGCCCTGCAGATAGACGATCGGAAAGATCTCGACATAGCTGTCCAGCTCGCCGAGTTCTCCCAGTTGAGAAGCGAGATCAACACCCGGTCGGAGGCCCAGCAGCGGTTGATCAGCCTCTCACCGCTCGCCTCGGGGGGTGTCGGCTCGTTCGTCCTGACCGACCCCGACCGCCGGATGCTCTCGCTGGTGCTGACCTTCATCTGCCCGGTGCTCGGAGCGCTCTGGCTGGATCATGCCCGGTCCATCACCAACATCGGGGTCTACTTCAGCACCAACCTGTGGCCACAACTGCGGGACGCGGTGGGCCGGACAAGTCTGACCACGCGCGAGGACTGGATCCGTGTCATGGACCGCAGCCGCGTGGTGACGGTGCTGTTCGTGGGACCGCTGGTGGTGGTGTTCGTGGTCCCGGCCGTTGCCGGGTTGGGGTATTCCTGGGGCGGCCTGACGGGGGTCGGCTACTGGGTGTTCTGGGTTGGCGGCCTGGTGCTGACTGTTTCGTCGGTTGCCTACTGGATCGCCTACTTCCTCGATCACACGGTACTGACACACGTTGGTGCGGAAGTCGGCGAGCAGGTACCTGTCGAGGATTCGACTCCGGGCCCGATACGCCCAGGTGAGGAGACGGTGATGCAGCAGCCGTACGGCCCGACCGGCTGAGCTGCGTGGCCGCTCCCACCGTACGGGGGTTGGCACGGTACCGCGCGCCGCGGCTCCGGCGTGCTCCTGGACACCTTCGATGACCGGTCTCAGCGGTGCCGCGTACCGTCACGGGGTGACCATCACCAACCAGGACGTGATCGTGGCGCCGGTGGCGTACACCCATCCGGAGGCGCAGCGGCTGATCGCCGCGGCATTGGCTGACCTGGGGAAACGGTACGACGGTGACGGCGACGCCACTCCGGTCGATCCGGTGGAGTTCGAGCCGCCGCACGGGGTCTTCCTGCTCGCCCGGGTGGACGGTGTCGCGGCCGGCTGCGGCGGCTGGCGTTCCCACGCGGACGACGCTGAGATCAAGCGGATGTACACCGTTCCCGAGGCACGCGGCCGGGGTGTGGCGCGAGCCGTACTCGCCGGGTTGGAGGAGACCGCGCGGGCGGCGGGGAAGCGACGGACGATCCTGGAGACCGGCGACAAACAACCCGAGGCGATCAGCCTGTACGAATCCTGCGGCTACCGAGCGATCCCGAACTTCGGCTTCTACAAGGACGAGCCCGGCGCCATCTCCTACGGCCTGGACCTGTAGCAACGAAAACCGTAGCCCTGGCTGCGGTTCTCATTTCCTATCTACCTACCGAACTCGCGTCAGGCGCGGGCTGGGGCCGCGAGCCTCAGGCGCGAGAGACTTTGCCGGCTTTGATGCACGAGGTGCACACCCTCATCCGCTTGCGGCCACCGCTGACGGCGGCGCGTACTGTCTGGATGTTCGGGTTCCACCGGCGCTTGGTCTTGGTCTTCGACCAGGGCACGTTGTGGCCGAAGCCAGGCTTCTTGCCACAGACGTCACACACGCTAGCCACGGAACACTCCTGGGGTGATGGTGCTGGAAAGTCGCCCCTGTCAGACACGTGGGCAACCCGAAAAGAGTACCTGATGGTCCGCCGGGCGGGGACACGGGCCAGCGACACGACGGGGAACGGCCGTACGCCGACCCACTCGCCGCCCAGGACTGCCCGACAGCAGCCGCCTGGATCCCGTCTCGCTCAAGCAAGATCGACAGGACACACCCTAGACTCCAAGCGTGCTGGATCGACTGGACGCCGCCGCTGTCCGCCGGTGGTGTGAGGCGGGCCTGGACGCATTGCGCCGGCACCAGCGCGAGATCGACGACATGAATGTGTACCCGGTGCCGGACGGCGACACCGGCACGAACCTGGTCCTGACGATGACGTCGGCGTACCGGGCCCTCGCGGCCGAGCAGGACACCGAAGATGTCGAGGGCGAGATCACCCGGCTCGGACGGGTACTGCGCTGTATGGCCCGGGGTGCGTTGCTGGGCGCCCGGGGCAACTCCGGGGTGATCATGTCGCAGTTGCTGCGCGGCATCGCCGACGCGCTCGCCGCCGCACCGGAAGCCAGGGGCCAGGAGTTCTCCGCGGCGCTCGCCGACGCCGCTGACGCCGGGTACGCCGCGGTCGCCAACCCGGTGGAGGGCACCGTGCTGACGGTGGCCCGGGCCGCGGCGACCGCCGCCGCGGAGGCCGACAGCGATGACCTCAGGATCGTGGTGTCGGCCGCCGCTGAGGGCGCGACGGAGGCGTTGCGGCGTACCCCGGAGATGCTGCCGGCGCTGGCGCGGGCGGGTGTGGTGGACGCCGGCGGGTACGGCCTGGTGGTGTTCCTGCAGGCGCTGGAAGAGGTGGTCAGTGGCGAACAGCCCGCCATGTTGCCGCTGGCGGCGATGGCCCGGGATCCGCGACTGTTGGTGGTGGACCGGGAGGCCGGATCGAGCGAGTACGGGTACGAGGTGCAGTACCTGCTCGACGCGCACCCCGACGCGGTGGAGCCGCTGAAGGGCGTGCTCGGCACTCTCGGCGACTCCCTGGTCGTGGTAGGCACCGGCGGCGACGACACCACCCAGACGTACAACGTGCACGTCCACGTGAACGACATCGGGGCCGCGATCGAGGCGGGGGTCCAGGCGGGGCGACCGCACCGGATCTCGGTGAGCCGGTTCGCCGACCAGGCAACCGCGCGGGTGGAGGAGGAGCTCCCGCCCCCGGCGGCGGACAGTCGGGGATGTGTGGTGGTGTGCAGCGGCGACGGGCTGGCCCGGTTGTTCGCCGCTGAGGGCGCCATCGTGGTCGACGGCGGACCCACCCACAACCCGTCCACGGCGGAGATCCTGGCGGCGATCCGGCGTACCGGGGCGGCGAAGGTGGTCGTACTGCCGAACGACAGCAACGTGCAGGCGGTCACCGACGCGGCGGCCCGGGAGGCGCGGGACGCGGGGCTGACCGCCCGGGTGGTGCACACCCGCTCCCCGGTGCAGGCCCTGGCGGCGCTCGCGGTCACCGACCCGGGCCGGCGGTACGAGGACGACGTGATCGCCATGGCGGAGGCCGCGGGTGCCTGCCGGTACGCCGAACTCACGGTGGCCACCAGAGAGGCCCTGACACTGGTCGGACGCTGCCAGCCGGGCGACGTACTGGCGTTGCTCGACGGAGACGTGGTGCTGATCGGCGACAAGGTGCTCGATTCCGCCCGCGACCTGCTGGACCGGATGCTCTCCGGGGGCGGTGAACTGGTGACCCTGGTGACCGGTGCGGACGCGCCCGGCGACCTCGCCGACATGCTCACCCGGCACCTTTCCGATCGGTGGCCGTTCGTCGAGTCGCAGGTCCACCAGGGCGGACAACCGCACTACCCGCTGCTGATCGGGGTCGAGTGAGTGACTCACGCTCCGGCTCTGCTACTGACGGCTCCGGTACTCCCGCTGACGGACCGGCTCTTCCGGGGGTGAGGTGAGTGGCGACCCTGCAGACTCCGCTGAAGGCGGTGCTCGGCGCGAAAACCGCCGAGGCCTTGGCGAACGGGCTGGATCTGGCCACTGTCGGCGACCTGCTCTACCACTTCCCACGGCGGTACGCCGAGCGCGGCGAACACACCGACATCGCGGGTCTGGAGGTCGGCGACCAGGTGACCGTGATGGCACAGGTGCAGCGGGTCAACGTACGGCCGATGCGGCAGCGCCGCGGCAAGCTGCTGGAGGTGGTGGTCGGGGACGGGCACCGTACGTTGACGCTGACGTTCTTCAACCAGCACTGGCGGGAACGTGAACTCAAGCCCGGCCGCTGGGGGCTGTTCGCCGGGAAGGTGACCGAGTTCCGCGGCAAGCGGCAGCTCAACTCGCCGGACTACCAGCTGTTCGCGGATCCGGACCTGGGCTCGGCGGAGGCGGCCGAGGAGATCGAGGAATTCGCCGGTGCCCTGATCCCGGTGTATCCGGCCGCGGCGGGCCTGCCCACCTGGACGCTGGCCCGGTGCGTACGGGTGGCGCTGGACGTACTCCAGGCGCCGCCGGATCCGCTCGACGGGCTGCCGGCCGGCGGGAAGCTGGTCGACCTGGGCAACGCGTTGCGCGACATCCACCGTCCGTCCAGCCACGAGGCGTTGTACGCCGCCCGGAAACGGCTGAAGTGGGACGAGGCGTTCGCGTTGCAGGTGACGTTGGTGCAGCGGAAGGTCGCGGCGGCGCAGTTCCCGGCAACGCCCCGTCCGCGGCGCGACGACGGCGTGCTCGCCACCTTCGACGAGCGGCTGCCGTTCGTCCTGACGGATGGCCAGGCCACGGTCGGCGAACGGGTCGCCGAGGACCTCGCGGCCAGCCACCCGATGCACCGGTTGCTGCAGGGCGAGGTCGGCAGCGGCAAGACCCTGGTGGCGTTACGGGCAATGTTGCAGGTGGTCGACGCCGGTGGCCAGGCGGCGCTGCTGGCTCCCACCGAGGTGCTCGCCACCCAGCACTACCGGAACCTGCAACAGCTGCTCGGGCCGTTGGGGCAGGCGGGTCAGTTGGGCGCCGCCGAGGAGTCCACCGCCGTCGCGCTGCTGACCGGTTCAGCCCCCGCGGCGGTACGGCGTGCCGCGTTGGCGCAGGTGGCCGGCGGGGAGGCCGGCATCGTGGTCGGCACCCACGCCCTGCTCTACGAGGGCGTCGAGTTCGCCGACCTGGGCCTGGTGGTGGTCGACGAGCAGCACCGGTTCGGGGTGGAGCAGCGGGACGCGCTGCGCGCTAAAGCCGACGCCGCGCGGCCACCCCACACTCTGGTGATGACGGCGACCCCGATCCCGCGCACCGTGGCGATGACCGTGTACGGCGACCTGGAGACCTCCTCGCTGTCGGAGCTGCCGGCGGGTCGGTCTCCGATCAGTACCCACGTGGTGCCGGTGGCGGAGAAACCGCACTTCCTGGACCGGGCGTGGCGACGGGTGACCGAGGAGGTCGGCAAGGGGCACCAGGCGTACGTGGTCTGCCCCCGGATCGGGGAGGCGTCCTCCGACGAGGACACCACCGGCGGCTCCGGCGACTCAGGGGACGCCGAGGCTCGCCGGCAGCCGTTGGCGGTGCTGGAGGTGGCCCCGATGCTCGCTGACGGGCCGTTGGCGGATCTGTCGGTCGGTGTGCTGCACGGGCGGTTGCCTTCCGACGAGAAGGACGCCGTGATGCGGGAGTTCGCCGCGGGGCGGCTGGACGTTCTGGTCGCCACGACGGTGATCGAGGTCGGGGTGGACGTACCGAACGCCACCATGATGGTGATCATGGACGCCGACCGGTTCGGGGTCTCCCAGCTGCACCAGTTGCGGGGCCGGGTCGGCCGGGGGAGCGCACCCGGGTTGTGCCTGCTGGTCACGGAGTCCGAGCCGGGAACCCCGGCACGGGAACGGATGGACGCGGTGGCGTCCACGGTGGATGGCTTCCGGCTCGCGGAGCTGGATCTGGAGCAGCGCCGGGAGGGCGACGTACTCGGTGCGGTGCAGTCGGGGCGGCGTTCCACCGTGAAGCTGCTGTCCCTGTTGCGGGATGCGGACCTGATCCGCGAGGCGCGCGCCGAGGCGGTTGACGTGGTGGCCGCCGACCCGTCACTGGCCCGGCACCCGGCCCTCGCCGACGCCGTCGCCGCACTGGTGGACGAGGACCACGCCGAGTACCTGGAGAAAGGATGAGCCGGGTCATCGCCGGCACCCTCGGGGGCCGGCGGCTCACGATGCCACCGGGCCGTGCCACCCGGCCCACGTCTGACCGGGTACGGGAGGCGCTGTTCAGCTCGCTCGCCACGATCGTCGACCTGGACGGCTGCCGCTTCGCCGACCTGTATGCCGGCTCCGGGGCGGTCGGCATCGAGGCGTTGTCCCGGGGGGCGGCGCACACCCTGTTCGTGGAGCAGGATCCCGCCACGTCCCGGGTGCTGCGGAGCAACCTGGCGGCGTTGGATCTGGCCACCGGCACCGATGTGGTGGTCGCCCCGGTGGCCCGGGTGGTGGCGGCTGGCCCCGCCGCCCGGTACGACGTGGTGTTCGCCGACCCGCCGTACGAGCTCCCCGACACCGAACTCGCCGCGGTGCTCGACGCCCTCGTGGCCGGCGGTTGGGTCCACGTGGACGGAGTGGTGGCGTTGGAGCGGAGCACCCGTACCGGTGCCCCCACCTGGGTGCAGGGCCTCACTGGTACGCGGAGCCGCCGTTACGGCGAGTCCACCCTTTGGTACGGTCGCCCATCGTGAAGCGCGCGGTCTGTCCCGGCTCGTTCGACCCGGTGACCAACGGACACCTCGACATCATCGGTCGGGCTGCCCGTCTCTACGACGAGCTGTACGTCTCCGTGCTGGTCAACCAGTCCAAGGCGGGCCTTTTCAGTATCGAGGAGCGGATGCAGATGCTCCGCGAGGTGACCGCCGAGCACCCCAACGTACGGATCGACTCGTTCCAGGGGCTGCTGGTCGACTACTGCCGGGCGAACGAGATCAGTGTGGTGGTGAAGGGCCTGCGGGCGGTCAGCGACTTTGACTACGAGTTGCAGATGGCCCAGATGAACTACGGGCTCGCTGGGGTGGAAACGCTCTTCATGACGACGAATCCCCTCTACTCTTTCCTCTCGTCAAGCCTCGTCAAGGAAGTCGCGCGGTGGGGCGGTGACGTTTCGGGCCACGTACCGAAGATCGTGGGTCGGGCGCTAGCTGAGCGACTGCCCCCGCAGAGCAGCTGAAGAGGGTGGAGTGCCCCGGTGGATCTACTGGACCGCATCGATGAGGTCATCGCGCACATCGAGAGCGCCCGAGCGGTGCCGATGTCGCGGAACAACTGCATGGTGGAACGGGCCGACATGATCGGCATGCTGGAGGAGCTGCGGAGCAATCTGCCGATGGAGATCCGTCGGGCCGAGGCGCTGCTGGACGAGCGGGACAAGATCCTCGAGGCGGGCCAACGGGAGGCCGAACGGATCATCACCGAAGGCGAGGCGGAGCATGCCCGGCTGGTGTCGGCGAACGAGATCACGGTCTCCGCGGAGCATGAGGCCGCCAGGATCACCGGCGAGGCACGTACGGAGGCGCAGCGGCTCCGCGATGAGGTGGACGACTACGTCGACACCACCCTGGCGAACTTTGAACAGTTCCTGCACCGGTCGTTGACCAACATCGAACGTGGCCGCGACAAAATGCACGCACTCCGGGAGATCGGGTCCTTTTCAGCGGAAGAACCAGACAAACCGCTGCCGTTCTGACCTCACCGCGGTGCCGTGCTGACCCGCGTTCGGTGTCCGCCGCCCGGGTCGGGGCTCGGTTCGACGCTGCCTGTGTACGTCGGGTAACCTGCTACGGCGGCCTGTTCTGGCCGAGCCACTCTGACGCCCACGTACGGAAACGATGTCACTCCTGCTCGATCCACGGTCGCCACTGGTCCTGGACACCCGGGACCTGCCGCGCCGTCCAGGGGCGATGCGCGAGCTGGATCGCACCGTACCGGCGCCTGAGGATCTCGGTCTGGAGTTGATCGGAGTGCCGGCTCGCGCCGACATCTCGCTGGATCTGCGCATCGAGTCCGTCACCGAGGGCGTCCTCGTCACCGGTACGGCCACGATGCCGCTGGAAGGCGAATGTGGGCGTTGTCTGCGTCCGATCAAGGACACGTTGGAAGTCCCCCTGCAGGAGCTGTACGCCTATCCGGACAGCGCCACAGAGGCGACCACCGACGAGGACGAGGTGGGCCGGTTGCACAACGAGTACGCCGACCTGGAACCGGCACTGCGGGACGCCGTGGTGTTCGCACTGCCGACGCACCCGTTGTGCCGCGAGGACTGCCCGGGGCTGTGCCCCGAGTGCGGGGTGCACTGGGACGATCTGCCGACTGACCACAGTCATCAGCAGCTCGATCCACGGTGGGCCGCGTTAGGTAATCTGCTGTCGGTTAGCCCGGCAGCGCCGGAGCAACACCGACCCGACGATCAGGAGTGACTCGAGGTGGCCGTTCCCAAGCGCCGCATGTCGCGCAGCAACACTCGGTCCCGGCGAGCGCAGTGGAAGGCGCGTGCCGTGATGACCGTGCCCTGTCCGCAGTGCCAGTCGCCGAAGCTGCCGCACACCGCGTGCGGGGTCTGCGGCACCTACAACGGCCGACAGGTCGTGGAGGTCTAGCCCTTGTCAGGCAGTGAGCATCATTCCGCCGCGGTCCGTGCCGGGTCGCTGGAGGAGGCGTTCGGGGTCAACCTGACCCCGCAGATGCTCACCCGTGCGCTGACGCACCGCTCGTACGCGTACGAGAACGGTGGTCTGCCCACGAACGAACGGCTGGAGTTCCTGGGCGACGCCGTCCTGGGTCTGGTGGTCACCACCGCGCTGTACCGCAGCCACCCCGACCTGCCCGAGGGGCAGTTGGCGAAGCTGCGCGCCAGCGTGGTGAACATGCGTGCTCTGGCCGAGGTCGCCCGCGGTCTGGGCCCCTACGGGCTGGGGGCTTTCCTGCTGCTCGGCAAGGGCGAGGAGTCCACCGGTGGCCGGGACAAGGCGAGCATCCTCGCTGACACCCTGGAGGCGGTGCTCGGCGCGATCTATCTCGAGCACGGGCTCGAGGTGGCGAGCACCGTGATCCACAAACTGTTCGACCCGCTGATGGCCGATGCCGCTGGTCGTGGCGCGGGTCTGGACTGGAAGACCAGCCTCCAGGAGTTGACCGCGAACCACGGTCTCGGGGTTCCGGAGTACCGGATCACCGAGGACGGGCCGGATCACGCCAAGACCTTCACCGCACGCGCGGTGGTCTCCGGCGAGAGCTTCGGCGCGGGTGCCGGCCGAAGCAAGAAGGAAGCCGAGCAACGCGCCGCCGAGTTGGCATGGCGGCTGTTGACGTCCCGGGTGAGCGAACGGTCGGGTCCGGCCGTCACCATCCCCGACGGCATCCCGGCCGCACCCGATGGTCGCGCCGAGGCGGTTCCGGGCCAGCAGCCTGTGGTCTCGGGGGGCCCGCATGACGATGTCGAGTCTGCGTCCCGCTGACCGGGTCGACGCCGACGACGAATCAACAGCAGACACTGGCCGCCGCCGGTGGTGGGCGTACGCCGTCGGGGTGCCGTTCGTCCTGTTCCTGACCACCCGGGTGGTACAACTCGGGCTCGTGGTCCTGATGGCCGACGATGACGGCCGTACCCTCTCCGAACGGTTGATGGTGTGGGACGCCGGGTGGTTCGCCCGGGTCGCCGACGACGGATACGAACCCGGCTACAGCTACGACGAAGATGGTCGGCTCACCGGCAACGGGCTGGCGTTCTTCCCGCTGTATCCGCTGCTGATCCGTACCGTGGCGGGGCTCGGTGGCGTGTCCACGGCGGCGGCGGCGCTGGCGATCGCATGGCTGGCCGGTGCCGTGGCGGCGGTGCTGTTGTCGCTGCTCGGGACCCGGCTGTGGTCGGTTCGTACCGGGTACGCACTTGCCGTGCTGTTCGGTGCCCAGCCGATGTCGGTGGTGCTCTCGATGGGGTATACCGAGGCGCTGTTCTGCGCCCTGGTGGCGGCGGCGTTGCTGGCGCTGCACCACAACGCCTGGCTGTTCGCGGGGGCGTTCGGTGCTCTCGCGGCGCTGACCAGACCCACCGGGTTGGCGTTGGCGGGCGCGCTGGTCCTGGCCGGGGCCCTGTGGCTGTGGCGGGACCGCGGTGACTACCCGAACTGGCGGGTGGTGGTCGGGGTGCTGGCGAGCCTGGTCGCCGCGCCGCTGTACCTGCTCTGGGTGGGGCTGCGGGTCGGCGACCTCGACGCCTGGTTCAGGATCCAGGACGTGGGCTGGGGCACCCGGTGGGACTGGGGCTCGACCACCGCGACGTTCCTCGCGGAGACCTTCACCGGGGGCGAGGGCTGGGTCGGTGTCAGCACCGCGGTGATCATCGTCGTGGCGGGCGTCGCCGTACTCGTGGCGCTCTTTGAGCGGGTCTGGCTGCCGTTGGCGCTGTACGGGCTGTTCGGGTTCATGATGGCGGTGGGCTCGTCCGGCTACTACCACTCGCGGCCCAGGATGCTGGTGCCGGTGGTACTGGTGCTGGTGCCTCTGGCGGTGGCGCTGGGGCGGTGCCGGCGGCGTACCGCCGTGCTGGTGTTGACCTCGGCGGTGCTGCTGGGCTGCTGGTACGGCGCGTACATGATCACGGTCTGGCCGTACACGATCTAGGGCAGCCAGCGGCGGCGACCAGACCGGCGGGCGGTCGGGCCAGAGGCGTCGGGGTCGGGTCGTACACTTCACGCCGTGCCGGAGCTACCTGAGGTCGAGACCGTACGCGGTGGGCTGCACAGCTGGGTCGTGGGGCGGCGGGTCACCCAGGTGGAGGTGCTGCATCCCCGGCCGGTACGCCGGCACCTGGCCGGCCCCGCCGACTTCGCCGCCGTTCTGGCGGGTCGTACGGTGACCGCGGCCAGGCGGCGGGGCAAGTTCCTGTGGCTGCCGCTGGACAGCGGGGACGCGCTGCTGGGTCATCTGGGGATGTCCGGCCAGATGCTGCTCTCGCCCGCCGAGGCGGCACCGGAGCGGCACCTCCGGGTACGGTTCGACTTCGCCGACGACGGGCCGCAGTTGCGGTTCGTGGACCAGCGGATGTTCGGCGGGTTGTCGGTATCGGCCGGCGGGGCGCAGTTGCCCGGCGAGATCGCCCACATCGCGCCGGATCCGCTGGAGCCCGCGTTCGGCGACGAGGCTTTCGTGGCGGCGGTGCGGCGCCGCCGTACCGGGATCAAGCGGGCGCTGCTGGATCAGTCGCTGGTCTCCGGGATCGGCAACATCTACGCCGACGAGGCGCTGTGGCGGGCGCGGCTGCACGGCGAACGGCGTACCGACGCGCTGACCCGTCCGAAGATCCGGGAGCTGCTCGGCCACGTACGTGACGTGCTGACCTCCGCGATCGGGCAGGGTGGCACGTCGTTCGACGCGTTGTACGTCAACGTCAACGGCGAGTCCGGGTACTTCGAGGTGTCGCTGGCCGCGTACGGGCGGGCGGGGGCGCCGTGTCGGCGGTGCGGTACGCCGATCCGGCGGGAGGCGTTCGCGAACCGTTCGTCGTTCTCGTGCCCCCGGTGCCAGCGCCGCCCGCGGCTGCGCTGACCTCGGGGCGGGCGCCCCTGATTACGGCGATCGAACGCGGCGGCACGCGCGCGGTGCCCGCCGACCGGGACAAAGCGTGGGCGCTGTCCACGATGCCGGCGCGGGGTCAGGCATGTCGGAATCACACGAGCGTCGTTATGCGCAGGTAGTACCTGTTGGCGACGTTTTGTCGCGGACCTGATCTCCTTCGCATGGGAGCGTTCACCGTGCCCCGTCGCACACACTTCATCGTCCTCGTCGCGTCCCTGTTGCTCTCCGCGTGCTCCACGGCGGTCGACTCCGACGCGGCCCGTACCTCACACGTACGGGTGCCAGCCGAACACACCACCGTGCATCACGGCACCGCGGATCTGGAGCTCGCCGTCGCCGCCAGCCGCGCGCTGTACCGGGCCTCCCCGGCGGTCGTACTCGCGGCGGACGGGGAGCACGACAGGCAGGCCGAAGCGGCGTCGGTGGCGGTACGGCTGGGCGTACCGATGTTGTTGACCCCAGGTGCCGGAGCACCGTCCGGTAACGGGGAGGCGGTGCGTACCGAGGTGCGGCGGCTTGCCCCGGCGACGGTGGTCGCGTTCGGGAAGTCCGCCACCCGATGGGCGAAGGAGATCGAGAACGGGCCGGAGGTGGTGCCGGCGCCCCCGGACCGTGCCCGGCTCCGGGACGTGATCGACAGTCGGTTGCCGGAGATCCGCCGCGCCGCCGGCCTGCGGTCGTTGCTGGTGCTGGTGTCCGAGGAGGACACCGCGACCGCGACGACGGGCAAGGCGGCCGGTGCCCGGGTGCTTCACGTCGACTACCACGATCCGCGTGCGGATCGCGACGTGATCGCCGCTCTCCACCGCGACCGTCCAGACAAGGTGATGGCACTGGGTACGGAGTTCGGCTCCGTCACGCAGCTGGAGTACCGGCTCGACGTCGCCACGACCGGGGTGGAGCTTCCCGGCGGCGGCCAGCGGGTCTACCCCGGACGCCGGATGATCGCGCTGTACGGCCACCCCGGCGACGGGGGGCTCGGCGTACTCGGCGAGCAGTCGGTGGACGCGGCGGTGGCGCGTGCCAAGCGGGTCGCGGGCGAATACCAGGATCTGGTGGACGAACCCGTGGTGCCCGCTTTCGAGATCATCACCACGGTGGCGTCGGCCGAGGCGGGGCCGGACGGGGACTACTCGCGTGAGTCCCCGGTGTCGAAACTGCGCCCATGGGTCGACGCCGCGGCCGACGCCGGAATGTACGTGATGCTGGATCTGCAACCGGGCCGTACCGACTTCCTCACCCAGGCCAAGCGGTACGAACAGCTGCTCGCCGAGCCGCACGTCGGGCTGGCGCTCGATCCGGAGTGGCGGCTGCGCCCAGGTCAACGCCATATGGTGCAGATCGGGTCAGTCGATGCCGGCGAGATCAACGACGTGGTCGACTGGCTGGCCGAGCTGACCCGGGAGCGCGCGCTGCCGCAGAAGCTGCTGATGCTGCACCAGTTCCAGCTTTCGATGATCAGCGGCCGCGACCGGATCGACACCGGCCGCGACGAATTGGCCGTCCTGATCCACGCCGACGGCTTCGGCGTGCCGGGCGAGAAGCTCAACACCTGGCGGAACCTCAAGGCCGAGGAACCAGCCGCCATCTGGTGGGGGTGGAAGAACTTCTACGACGAGGACCGCCCGACCTTCACCCCGGCGCAGACCATGGAGCTCACCCCGTCCCCGGTGTTCGTGTCGTACCAGTAGGTGATGGCGGGGTCTGTGCTGGTCGCGGCGGGGTTCGACGACGCGGTGCGCGGGTAGTACCGGCGGGCATGCGGCGCTGGCAACTCCGACCGGCGCCGCGACCGGACGGAGGACACCCCCATGAGCACACTGCGGTCATCGCGGCGTCATGCCCGACGTGCCACTCGACAGGTGGCCAGAAGTCGGGCGCTGGACCGGATGGCACGGCTGGGGATGGTGTGTCGCGGGGGGCTGTACGCCCTGATCGGCGTACTGGGGTTGCAGATCGCTGTCGGTGCCGGTCGGCGGGAGGCCGACGAAGCGGGCGCGATCACCGCCATCGCCGGACAACCATTCGGCGTCGGGGTGCTCGCCGTGATGCTGGCCGGATTCGCCGCGCTGCTGCTGTGGCAACTGACCGAAGCGGTGGCCGGATCGGGTGAACTGGCCGAACGTCTGGAGGCTGCCGTACGGGCCGTCTTCTACTGCTTCCTGGTGATGATCCTGGGGAACCTGCTGTTCACTGGTGAGGGTCCCGGGTCGGGGGACAGGCATTCCAAGGACCTCACGGCGGCGGCGTTGCACCTGCCCGGAGGCCGGATCCTGGTGGGCATTGTCGGGCTGGGTGTGGTGAGCCTGGGTCTCTACTGGGTGTACCGGGGTGTCAGCCGGCGGTTCTTCGAGGACCTGCACCGCTTCACGCTCTCGCCCCAGGCCCAGCGACTTGTCGCGGTCGTCGGGATCACCGGGCACCTCGCCCGCGGACTGGTGGCCGGGCTGGCCGGCGTCTTCGTCATCGAGGCGGCCGTACGTTACACACCCGAGCATGCCAAGGGGGTCGACGCGACGCTGCGGGCGTTCGCGGACACCCGGTTCGGTTCGTGGCTGCTGGTCGCGGTGGCTGCGGGACTGATGTGCTTTGCGGCGTACTGTGTGTGCGAAGCGCGCTGGCGCCGCGTGTAGCGGGATGGACGGCACTGGCCTGACGGGATATACCTACTACCCCACCGTCTGACCGCCAGGAGGCCCAGTGCGTAAAGGATCGATCCTCGGAGTCGCGGCGCTCCTGGTGTGGCTGCTGATCGGCGTGATGGCCGCCGGGCAACGTGGATACCTCAGTCGCGACGACACCAGCTGCGCCACTCTGGGTACGACCGTGGCGGCCATCGTCGCGGGGCCGCTGAACTACTTTGGGATGAATCCGAAGCTCGAATGCGAGGCGCCAGAACCGTCGAAGTGATCGGACGAGCGCTTCACTTCGCGATGAGCAGGAGCAGGCCGCGGCCACCGAGGGAGTAGCTGGCGCCGGCACCGCCGATCAGGGCCTCCGAGCCGGGTGAGGCCACCTGGTCCGGCCCTTCGGCCCAGGTCGAGGTGTCGGTGACCCGGTACCACTGCTTACCGGCGCCGGGGGATGGCAGCGTGAAAGCCACGCCGCCCGACCAGCCGTTGTACCCGACGTACACCGCGCTGGTCGGGTCGCCGAGCTCGGAGCTGTCGATCCGCCAGCCGATCGCGTGGTTGCCGGCGTTGTTCCAGTACGCCGAGTCCGGAGTGCCACCCGCGGGTGTGAACCACTCCAGCTGGCCCATGCCGTTGCCGTTGGTGTCGCCGGAGGTGTAGAAGGTGGCTGGCCGCAGCGCCGGGTGCGCCTTCCGGAAGGTGATCAACCGCCGGGTGTACGTACTGAAGTCGGTCTGGGTGCCGTCCGGCGACCAGGTGAGCCAGTTCGCGCTCGAGTCCAGGTTGTACGGGTTGTTGTTGCACCGCAGGCCGCGTAGGTGTTCGTCTCCTCCGGTCATCATCGGCGTACCGGCGGACAGCATCAGAAAGCCCATCCCGTTGCGGGCCGCCCGGCGCTGGTCGGCGGCCACCCCGCCGTGGTCCCAGGAGAGGTTGTCGTCGGTGCCGCCGTCGGAGGGACCATACGGCCACGGCTGGGTGTTGTGCTTGCCGTTGCAGGAGTACAGGTCCTTCAGCGTGAACCCGTCGTGGGCGACCATGAAGTTCACCGAGTGGTACGGGCGCCGCCCGTCGTCGCCGTAGAGGTCGGACGAGCCGGCGAACCGGGAGGCGAGCTGGCCCGGGGTGACGTTCTCCACGCCCAGCTTGTTCTGGTCCCGGCGCAAGGTGTCCCGGTACTGGCCGTTCCACTCCGCCCAGCCGGCCGGGAAGTCGCCCACCTGGTACGTGCCGCCGCCGATCGCCCACGGCTCGGCGATCCAGTCGGTGCCCGTACCGCCGCCAGCCGGACGCGCCGGCATTTCGCGGACGATCCGGTTCAACGCGGTACCCGGGTCGGTCTTGTCGTAGCGGAAGCAGCCGTGCTGGCAGGTGTTGCCGAGCACGGAGGCGAGGTCGTGCCGGAACCCGTCGACCCCGAGTGTGTTCTTCCAGTACGCCAGCGAATCCACGATCAGGTTCTGTGCCACCGGGTGGTACGTGTTGTAGTTGCCGCCGACCCCGGTGTTGTCCCAGGAGCCTTGCCTGTCGCTGGTCAGCGAGTAGTACGTCGGGTTGTCCAGCCCCCGGTACGAGATCAGGTTGTACGTGTTCTTGTCCGAGGAGCTGTACGCGTACCCCTCACCGGTGTGGTTGTAGACCACGTCGGCGAAGACCTTGATCCCGGCGTCGTGGTACGCCTTCACCATCGCCTGGAACTCCCGGGTGGGGCCGCCGGGGGCTTTGTCGTACGCGTACCGGCGGTCCGGGGCGAAGTAGTTCAGCGTCATGTAGCCCCAGTAGTTGTCGTCCTCGGTGCTCGTCGGCGCTACGTCGTTGGCGTCGTTCTGGGTCTCCTGGACGGGCAGGAACTCCACCGCCGTGACCCCGAGCCCGGCCAGCGCCGACGCCTTCATCCCAGCACCCCGGTACGTCCCCCGGTACGCCGCCGGGATGCTGGAGTCGTTCCTGGTCAGCCCGCGTACGTGGACCTCGTACAGGACGTCGTCCTTCAGCGGCCGGGAGGGTTTGGTGCCGACGCTGCCCGACCCGGCCGGTAGCACCAGCCCCTTCGGTGCCTGGGGTCCACTGTCGACGGTGCGGTGTGACGGGCCGGACGCGTAGATCGTCTCGTCCGTCATCCCCGGTCGTCGTGGGTCGTGGCTGACCTCCCGGGCGTAAGGGTCGAGCAGCAGCTTGTTCGGGTTGAACCGGTTGCCAGCGGCGTCGACGTCGGCGACGAACCCGGTGGACGACCCCTTCGTCCAGCTCGGGTCGTACGGCCAGTTCGGTCCCCAGGCGCGGTAGCCGTAGTACACGGTGCCGGTGATCCCGTTCTGCTCCAGCGTCGCGACGCTCAGTGTCGCCGACCAGACGTCACCGGATCCCTTTGTCAGGACGCGGCTGAGCCGCTCCTGCGCGCCGGTGGGTGTGGCGTAGAGGTAGACCGCCATCCGGGTGGCTGCCGAGGAGTAGACCCGGAAGGTGAGGTTGGCCGCGGAAGCGTCGTACCGGGCGCCGAGTCTCGCCTCGTCGATGCCGGTCGGCGTCACGGCGGTCATCGTGGCGCGGTCCACCGCCCCCGAGGCCGCCGCCGGGGTCGCCCCCGTGCCCAGCAGTACGCCGGCCGCCAGCACCGCCGCGGCGAGGGCCCCGGACCCGGCCGCGCGACGCCGGCGTGGTCGAGGCGGCGCTGGCACAACAAATCCGGAGACCATGGTGACCCTCCCCAGGACGCGAGCCGACCCAGATTACGGGAATGTCAGGCTTGTCCACTAGGGATGCGGGCGTCGACAGCTCCTGGGCGAGGGTTCGCAGGAGGGCAGCGGTGCCGTTGGGCCGTTCCTGCCGATCGTCACCGGGCCGCGAGCGCCACTGATGCCCGGCTCGGGTCATGTCCACAGCCCCGCTGGCGTGTCCGGTCGCCTGGTGCCGTCGGACAGGATCTCCACGAGCCGATCCAACCAACCCGCGGCGGTGGCTTCGTCGTACCGGTCGCCATCGCACAGCACCCCGTACGTGGCGCCCCGGGTGCGCGGTTCGACGAAGATGCTGGTACGCCCACGGGGCCCCCGGTGCGGAACGTCCTCGACCGTCACGTCCAGCCCCGGGAGGGCAAGATCCACGTCCGCGGAGCTCTGGTACGTCAACGAGACCGGCATCACGGTCGGCACCTCGTCACCACGGTCCTCGGCGAGCGCTCTGAGCAGCGGCACCAGCGGCACGAAGTGGTCGAGGCCGTCCACGTACCCGTGCATCGCCTGCGTCGCGAGGTCGCCGAAGCCCAGGTCCGGCGCGACGTCGACGTCGACGAGGGACACCCGGGCGAGGCTGGACACCACGCTGTCGT